>CAYYEE010000792.1:0-1892 GCA_964470775.1 uncultured Planctomycetota bacterium
GCCCGGAAATACGACGCCGACTGACAGACGAGATGGACCGGATCCGGGACATGGATGACGACGAAGCCAGGGCGTTTGTCCGCAAGGTGGCCAGCGAGGAGCGGCGCCGGGCGAAACGGGAATTTCAGTATTGACCAGGCACAGAATTGGTATCAGCGCAATCAGCGGGCCGCGCAAGATATTGCGGTTAAGCCAACAGTGTGTTACGCTGGGATAACTCGAAATCAGGCGTAGGAGTAATCCTACCTGGGGTTCCAATCCCTCCCCTTCCGCCAAGCCAGTTTCTTCAGGTTTACTCTGGAAATCCAGTGTTTCAGCCAGTTTCCGACATTGACTGGCCGAGCCATTGCCTGAAAGTTTCCTGAATTTTCCACTTGCAAAGTGTGGCTGTGCGTGGCAGTATGTAGCCGGTAAGAGGGTACATGAGCGGTAACCGAACCGGATATATGACGACCAATTTAATCAAACGGAAAGGAATCTACTACTTCAAGATGCGCCGGCCTGGCAGCGGAGGCATCATCTGTCAATCGTTGCAGGTCCGCAACCGCGACGTCGCCCTGGCGAAGGCCAAGGCTTTGCGCCGGGAAGTCCTTGAGGAGCGGTGGGACCGCGTGTTCGGCGTGCGGGCGATTTCGCCCCTTGCCACCGTGGGGACTGTGTTGCGGGCCTATGTTGAGCACGCCCCTGAACTGGAGATTGAGCCGCGAACAGCTCAGGAGTGCGCGGCCTACCTGCGAAGGGTCGTGGCAACCGTGACAGGAGTCCCCGACCCGGACCACGAGAGTCTTGCTTGTTTGGACGGCGAGGCGGGCGCCCGGGCAGTGCGGGCGTACAAGGCGGCGCGTCTGGCGGAACTGGCCAAAGGCCGCAGCGACAATGAGGATGAGGATGACGAAGCCACGGCCCGGGCCAAGCGCACCGTGAACAGCGCCTTGCGCCAGGCACGCAGCGTGTTCACGGCCAGGGCGCTGGCCATCTACCGCGACGCCGGCTTGCGCCTGCCAAACGTGGAGCCGTTCAAGACCGAGCCGGGCTTCGCCGGAGATGTCAAGCGGGAATATCACCCGCCGGGGGATGACGTCATCCACGCCACGTTCGCGGCCCTAGACAAACTTCGTGACGGGAACGAGCTTGAGCGCGACATGTACCGCGCCATGTGCCTGGCGGTGGGCGCCGGCTTGCGCAAGAGCGAGGTCCGCCGGGCCGAGCGCGGCTGGTTTGTCCTGCGCGACGCCCGGCCGTGGCTGCGCAGCAGCATGGTCACCAAGAACCGGGCCGCGCTGGACGTGCCCATCCTGCCCGAGTGGTGGGCGCGACTGGAGGCCGTGTTGCCACCTAACGCCGAACGCATCCTGGCCAACCCGAGTGACCGCCTCTTCCGAGCCATTGGCACTTGGATGACACGGCTTGGGTGGCGCACACAGAAGAAGCTGCACGAATTTCGCGCCTATGTTGGGTGCAAGGTGGCCGAGGTCCACGGCATAGAGGCCGCGAGCCTGTTCCTTCGGCACGGGGAGATCGGCACCACCCAACGCTACTACGGCCGTTATCTGCGGCTCAAATCCGTGGACGGGGTGACCGTAGCACCCAGCCCGCCAGCCGTAACACCCGACTTCGAAATCTAATCTGGGCCGGAACCGGGCACCAGCCCGGAACGCGGCCCTATGCAGCTCCGTGGAGCGGACCGGCGGAAAGCCAGCAATCCCGGGCAGAGCACCCAACGAAGCCGACAATTTACTTGACTTTGCGACACAAAGTAAAGCAAAATGCTTGACTTTGGTGGGCGGTCTGGAGCCTGGCGGCGGGCGGTCTGGAGCCTGGCGGTGGGCGGTCTGGAGCCTGGCGGCGGCCGCCTGGCGCGCAGCTCGGAGCCGGGCCAGGCGGATCGCCCG
>CAYYEE010000793.1:0-1887 GCA_964470775.1 uncultured Planctomycetota bacterium
GCATTTCCTTCACTGCGGCACTATCTGGGCCTATGGCCCGCCGGAGACGGTCCCCTACGAGGAGCACTTCGCCCGCAAGCCTCTGACGCAATACGGGATTGACAAAGCGAAGATCGAGGCGTTCCTGATCAACGCGTATCGCCGGGAAGGCTTCCCCGCCACAATCATCCACCCCGGCCACATATCGGGCCGCAAGTGGCTGCCGATAGACCCGCAAGGCGCGCGCAACGGGACCGAGGTCTACGAGCGCCTCGCCACCGAACGCGAGGTCTGCCTGCCCGAAGCGGGCCTTGGCAGACTGCACCACGTCCACGCCGACGATGTCTCGCAACTCTTCGAGCTGGCCATGATCCATCGCGAGGCGGCTCTGGGCCAAAGCTTCAGCGCCGTGGCCCCGCATGCGATGACCCTTGTCGGTTGCTGCAACGCCGTGGCCAGCTTGTTCTGCAAGAAGCCTGTCCTCAAGCTCCTGCCCCTGGACGCCTACCGCGAAGCCGTGGGCGACAAAGTCTTCCGCACGACGATGGAACACATCAGCAACTCGCCCTGCTGCAGCATCGAGAAGGGCCGCCGCCTGCTGGGCTACTCGCCGCGCTACACGACGGAGCAGATCTATCGCGAGTGCATCGAGTACATGCTGGAGCAGGGGCAGATCAAACTGTAGCCTTATCTCGTCGCCCGCGTCTCCAGTTGCCGCTGCGCTGCGCGCGTCCGCCGCGGGACACGCGGCGGGCGCCCATGCGTCGAACAGCCCCGTACGAGGCCCTGCCGATGAAATGTCTTGCTCCCCTCAAACGCGTTGTCGATCTCATCGGTCCGGGCCTCGTCACCGCGGCCGTGGTGCTGGGACCGGGCAGCATCACCGTGGCCTCCAAGTCAGGCGCGCTCATGGGATGCTCCATCCTGTGGGCCGTTGTGGCCGCGAGCGTCATGATGGCGGCCTACACCCACGCCGGCGCCCGCATCGGCATGACGGCCGGCGCCCCGCTGCTCACCGTCGTGGCCAGGACACGGGGCCGCTGGCTGGCGGCGCTCATGGGGCTGGCGGCCTTCTGCATCTGCGTCGGCTTCCAGACCGGCGACAACGTGGGCGTGGGCATTGCCCTGGCCGAAATGTTCGGCATGTCCATGAACTTCTGGTCCGTGGTCTTCACCATCGTGGCGCTGGGTCTGCTGTGGGGGTCGCGCAGCCTCTACCAGGCGGTCGAGCGGCTGATGATGGTCCTCGTGGCCGTAATGATCGCCGCCTTCTTCGGCAACCTCCTCATGGTTCGGCCCAGCCCGTCCGAAGTCCTCAACGGCCTTGTTCCGAGCAAGCCGGCCGTGTTCGGACTTGTCGTCGCCGTGTCCGCGACGACGTTCAGCGTCGCCGCGGCCGCGTTCCAGGCCTATCTGGTGCAGTCCAAGGGCTGGACGCCGGGCGACCTCAAAAAGGGCTTCCGCGACTCGATCGTGGGCATCGCCGCGCTCGGCGCCATCAGTTGCGTTATCATGATCACGTCCGCCACGGTCCTGCGCCCGGCGGGCATCAAGGTGAATACAGCCGTTGACATGGCCTTGCAACTTGAGCCGCTTCTGGGCGCGTCCGCCAAGTGGCTCTTCCTTACGGGGCTCTGGGCCGGCGCGTTTTCGTCCTTCGTCGTCAACGCCATGGTGGGCGGCGCGCTGCTTGCGGACGGGCTTGGTCTGGGTGGCAGGCTGGACAGCTTCTGGGCCAAGGTTCTGGCCTCGGTGGTCATGCTTCTGGGCACAGCCGCGGCCTGGATATTCGGGGCCAACCCGATCCAACTGCTCATCCTTGCCCAGTGCGCCACCATGCTCGGCGCGCCCATCATCGCCGCGGTCATATGCATGTTGGCAAACAACCGCGCCATCATGGGCTCGGCG
>CAYYEE010000794.1:0-1882 GCA_964470775.1 uncultured Planctomycetota bacterium
GACGGGCCGTAAACGGCGATCCGCGGGCATCCATGAGAAACACCCATCGGAAATGGGGAAACTCTCGTGATTCGGGGTCTTGACAGGGGCGGCTTGCCCATCTTATTATACGTGGCTCAAAGGTGGTGAGCCTTTGACCTGTGGATAGAGGAGGCAGAGTATGGACGCGAAGCAGATCTGGGCGAAGATTGAGGCGGTCTCGACGCCGAAAGTCAAGAAGGTCGCCGTTGCGTTTTCGGGCGGCCTGGACTCGTCGCTGAGCATCGAGCTCCTCCGAAGGAAGTACAAGGCCCAGGAGATCGTGCCCATCACCATAGACGTCGGCCAGGGTGATGAAGAGATGAAGGAGTGCATGGACAAGGCCAAGGTCCTCAAGATCAAGCCGATCGTCATCGACGCCAAGAAGGAGTTTACGGAGAAGTGGATCGCGCTGGCGATCCGCGCCAACTCCGACTACAACGGCTACCCGGTGAGCACGTCCATGACGCGTCAGCTCGTGGCGCGTATCGTGGCTGAGGAAGCCGTGAAGATGGGCTGCGACGCCGTGCTCGAGGGATCGACGGGCAAGGGCAATGACCAGTACCGCATGCACAACGTGTTCAAGATGGTCGGGCCGCAGCTCGAGATTCTGGTGCCGGTGCGCGATTTCGACCTGACCCGCGCCGAAGAGACGGAGTTGTGCAAGGCGTGGGGAGTGCCGGTGACCGAGCAGATCACCGGCGGCGACGACAAGACCATGTGGTGCCGCTCCATCGCATCGGGCGCCATCGATCTGAACCAAGAGATTCCGGACTGGGTGTGGATGTGGCTCGTGCCGCCGCAGAAGGCTCAGGACAAGCCGGTGGAAGTCGAGATCACGTTCAAGGCCGGCGTTCCGGTGGCCCTCAACGGCAAGAAGATGAGCCTGGGCGCGTTGGTGATGTCGCTGAACAAGATCGCCGGGGCCGCAGGCGTGGGCCTGATCGACATGTTCGAGGACGGCATCATGGACCTCAAGAGCCGCGAGATTTACGAGGCTCCGGCGGCCCACGTTATCCTCAAGCTGCACCGTGACCTGGAGCAGGCCTCGCTGGCCAAGGACGTGATCCAGTTCAAGAAAGTCGTGGATGCCAAGTGGGCGTTCCTTACCTACCACGGCATGTGGTATCACCCGCTGAAGAAGGCGCTGGACGCTTTTGTTGAGTCGACCCAGGCGGTGGTGAACGGCACGTACCGCGTCTCGCTGTACAAGGGCAACATTACGATCGTGCATCGCGATCTGCCCACCTCGCTGTTCTCGCCGGAGATCCGCTCCATCAAGTCGAGCGGCTTCAACCAGGCGGCTTGCCGCGACGCGGCCAAGATTCGCGGCCTGCCGTTCGAGATTCTGGCCAAGCAGCAGGCGGCCCTGGAGAAGTTTCAAAAGGCGAACAAAGGCGGCAAGTAGTTGACGCGTTCGCGTTGACGCGCAGGGCGGCGCCGCCGGGCAGGCGGCGCCGCCCGTTGTATTGTGACAGGGGCATGCGGTTGCGCGGGGACGCCGGAACAGGCATGATATACTTTCGCGGCGCGGCTGCGCCGCGACGGTGAACCTTTCAGGTGAGGACGCGGCGTTATGGCCAAGCTCTGGCAGAAGGGATATGAGCTCGACGCGGCGGTGGAAGCGCTGACCGTCGGGGATGACTATCTTCTGGACAACGCGCTGATCAAGTGGGACGCGGCCGGGTCTGTCGCGCACGCGAGGATGCTGGGCAGCATTGGGGTGTTGACCGCCGACGAGGTGGAGCGGCTTCGCGTTGAGCTTGCCCGTGTCATCGAGCTCGGCGAGAAGGGCGAGTTCAAGGTGGCGCGCGACCAGGAAGATGTGCACACCGCCATCGAGAATTACCTTGTCGAGAAGCTC
>CAYYEE010000795.1:0-1872 GCA_964470775.1 uncultured Planctomycetota bacterium
GACCTGGGTGTCGGTGGTGCGGACGCCGGAGCCGACGTTGTAGGCGCGGCCGTCGCCGGCGGTCATGGCGAGGATGTTGGCCTGGACGACGTCGTCAATGTAGACGTAGTCGCGGGTTTTGGTTCCGTCGCCGAAGATGCGGGGTTGTTTGCCCTGGAGGAGGGCTTCGCAGAAGATGGCGACGACGCCGGCTTCGCCGTGGGGGTCTTGGCCGGGGCCATAGACGTTGGCGTAGCGGAGGATGGTGTAGCGCTGGCCGTGGAGGCGGCCGTAGAGTTCGACGTACTTTTCGACGCAGTATTTGGAGGCGCCGTAGGGGCAGAGGGGGTTGACGGGGGTGTCTTCGGTTGCGGGGAGGCGGGCGGGTTCGCCGTAGCAGGCGCCGCCGGAGGAGGCGTAGATGATCTTGGCGACTTTGGCGGCGCGGGCGGCTTCGAGGAGGTTGATGGAGCCGAGGACGTTTTGGCGGGCGTCGTAGGCAGGGTCTTCGACGGATTTGCGGACGTTGACCTGGGCGGCTTCGTGGAAGATGACGTCGGGTTTGGCGAGGGCGATGACGTCGCGGAGTTCGGGGGCGTTGATATCGAGGTTGTCGAACAAGGCGGCGGGGGGGATGTTGCTGGTTTTGCCGGTGGAGAGGTTGTCGACGATGTGGACGGTGTGGCCGAGGGCGAGGAGGCGGCGGGCGATGTTGCTGCCGATGAAGCCGGCGCCGCCGGTGACGAGACAACGCATGGGGTTCTCCGGTTAGGGGGAAGGGGAGTCTGGGGCGAGGCGGACGGGATGCGGGGGTCAGCCGGTTTCGGCTGGGCCGCCGAGCATTTTGCGGACGGTTTGTTCAAGCGCTTCGAACTTGAAGGGCTTGCGGAGGAAGGAGACGACGCCGGGGAACTCGCGGATGACGTCTTCTTCGACATCCTGGAGGCCGGTCATGATGACGGTGGGGACGCGGATGTCGTCGTGGGTCATGGCGAGGAGGAGTTCGATGCCATTGATGCGGGGCATCTGGATGTCGAGGATCATGAGTTTGCAGTCGGGGCGGCGGACGTGATCGTAGGCTTGGACGCCATCCGCGGCCTGGACGACGCGGTAGCCTTCGCTGGAGAGGGCTTCTGAGAGGAAGCTGGTGACGTTGGCGTCGTCATCCACAACCAAGATCATGGCCACTCCTCCACTGAGGCTTGGCGCCTGGGGCGCCGTGGGGTCCGACCTGCCCGGGCTGCGGTCTCGGCCGCCGCTCTGGCGATTATAAAAAACGGCAGGGCGGGTGGCAAGCGGTTTTCGGGCGGCATGTCCCCGCCGACGCGGTGTCTTTTTCAACGGGCCGCTAGGCGGATCGGTGGGGGAAGAACGAAGGGGGTTTTTTGACAGTGCTTGCTAACGGGGGATATAATGCATTCGTATGTGATGTCGGGCGGGCGGGTTGGCGCCCGGATTGTGGACGTAGGGTGTGGCGTCAGTGGAGATGCGGCGGCTTTGGAAATGACCTTCAATATCATCCTGGCTCTGGCCGGGTTCAGTTTGCTGATTTTTGTGCATGAGTTGGGGCACTTTCTGGCGGCGAAGTTGATTGGGGTGAAGGTGGAGGCGTTCAGTCTTGGTTTTGGGCCGTACATCGGGAAGAAGTGGGGGGAGACGGAGTACCGGTTGGGGCTGGCGCCGTTTGGGGGGTATGTGAAGCTGTCGGGTGAGAACCGGGAGGAGGGGAAGGAGTACGGGCCGCGGGACTTTATGTCGCGTGGGCCCGGTCAGCGGGCGTTTGTGTACGTGGCAGGGGCGGCGATGAACATTGCGTGCGCGTTCGTGGCGTTTGTGGTGGCGTTCGGCATGGGGGTGACGGTGACGCCGGCGGTGTCGGGCGGGGTGTTGCCG
>CAYYEE010000796.1:0-1867 GCA_964470775.1 uncultured Planctomycetota bacterium
CCTGCCCGCCTTTGACGGCGAACCCTGCATCCTTCCCCTTGCCGGCTCGCCCGAAGCCATCGCCGACACCTTCTGGAACGCCCTCAACAACGACAACAAAGTCTCCCTCGCCGTCAAATCCATCACCCCCACCGGCTCCCGCGTCGTCCTGCGCAACAAGTACAACCGAGTGTAGCCACCCGCCATCACCTTGCCCAAGACGCCAAGGCCCAGAACCCCAACCCTTCCGCCGTTCCCAAGCCCCACGGACCCAAGCCCCAAAACCCCTCAGTTCCTCGAAAAACCTCTATAGACAACCCCCGCCGTTTGTGGTATCATTTGAGACATTCCTGGATGGGGATATAGCTCAGCTGGGAGAGCGACTGGTTCGCAATCAGTAGGTCGGGGGTTCGAATCCCCCTATCTCCACCAAAATGACAAAGGGCAGGAAGGTAACACTTCCTGCCCTTTTTGTTTGCAACGCCTTGCAGATTCAGGCAGTTGCGACAAGGTCGGGGGCGGGGCGGGGGACAAATCCGATACACTTCCCCAACAGCCAAAACACCCTCTTTTACATGGTTTGCAGAATGGGGGCAGAATCGCCGGGGGGCGGCGGGGGTGTACCTCCGACGAGCGCCGGGGGACGCTTATTCTCGCCGCGCCGCCGGTCCGGCCGACGCGCTCGATTCGCCGTCGTTCGTGCGGTTTCTCAGCAGCAACGGATCGCGAAAAGTCTCTCACAAAATCGGCCTATCCGATTCCTCTTGAATTCGGAGCCAAGACAGGCGATGCGCTGGCGCGTGGTAGAGAGGCTGGGGATGGAGCAGGCGTGGCGTGGGCTGGCCTCCGCAAGGCGAACAGCATAAGATGTGTGGTCATGAGAAGAGCGCGTTTGGCGCGCCGGCGTTCACACTGGAGTGCGCCTATCACGTCACGCATCGCGGCGCCGTGGCCGGCGGCCCGGACGCATGGCGCGGACTTGGGCGCTTTGTCTCGCGAAGCCCCATGGCGCGAACGCGCGCTCAGGCGCAGCTTCAACGCAAATGCATGGAGGCGTCATGTCGTCCGCAAACAACCCCTTTCGCAAGGACGTTCACAAAGCAGACTTCTGCGTGGTGGGCGGCGGGCTGGCGGGGATGTGCGCCGCCGTGGCCGCCGCGCGTCACGGCGCGCGCGTGGCGCTGATGCACGACCGCCCTGTGCTCGGCGGCAACGCCTCGTCCGAGGTGCGCATGTGGGTGTGCGGCGCGCGCGGGGCCAACAACGCCGAGACCGGCCTGATCGAAGAAATCCTCCTCGACAACCTCTACCGCAACCCGACGCAAAACTTCTCCATCTGGGACAGCATCCTGTACGAGAAGGTCCGCTTCGAGCCGAACATCACGCTGCTGCTCAACTGCTCGTGCCTGGACGCCGCTATGAAAGGCGGCCGCGTGCAGTCCGTCACCGGATGGCAGACCACCACCCAGACCTGGCACACGGTGGAAGCCGCCCTGTTCGCCGATTGCTCCGGCGACAGCGTCCTGGCGCCGCTCACGGGCGCGGACTTCCGCATCGGCCGCGAAGCGCGCAAAGAGTTCGGCGAGGACATCGAGCCCGAGGAGGCCGACCGCAGAACCATGGGCATGAGCTGTCTGATTCAGGCGCGCGAGACAGACCGGCCCCAGCCCTTCATTCCCCCTGCTTGGGCCAACCGCTACCTGACCGAGGACGCCCTGCCCCACCGCAACCACGACGTACCAGAAAGCAACTTCTGGTGGATCGAGCTCGGCGGCGATCAGGACTCCATCCATGACACCGAGACGATCCGCGACGAGCTCCTCAAGGTGGCTTTCGGCGTGTGGGACCACATCAAGAACCACGGCGACCACGGCGCGGACAACTGGGC
>CAYYEE010000797.1:0-1862 GCA_964470775.1 uncultured Planctomycetota bacterium
GCATCTGCGTGGGGGCGGTGGCGCAGTCGTTCCAATAGACGCTGCTGCTGTGGTTGGTCCAGCGATACCAAGGCTTGGGCATGGCGCCGGCGGCGGAGGGGCAGTAGAAGACGCGGCCGTCGGGCACATAGCCGCCGACGACGAGGTAGCCGAGGCCGGCGGGCGCGGCGTTGAGCTGTCCGGCGACGGCGCCGGGGTGGACGTTGTCGTCGCCGGAGGGAGAGGCGCCTTTATCGCCGGTGAAGATGGTCCTGGCGCGGGCGGCGGGGGTGTCGAAGAACCAGAGGGCGGCATTGACGTTGTAGTAGGTGGCGTTGACGCGGACGCGGCCAGGGTCCACGCCCGATGTATCGCCGGTGTAGAGGCGGGGGTTGATGTAGTAGCCGTTATCGTAGGGCACTCGGGCATAGCGGAGCACGCCTGTGCCGGTGAGGTTGCTGGAGCCGACGTAGGAGGTGTTGTAGATGGGGCTGGAGGGGAGGTATTGGCTGTAATCGCCGCAGTAGGCCTCGAGGCCTTTGCCAAGTTGGTTGATCTGCGTGGCGCACGAGGCGCGGCGGGCCTTTTCGCGCGCGGCGCCAAGAGCGGGGAGGAGCATGGCAGCGAGGATGGCAATGATGGCGACGACAACGAGCAGCTCAATGAGGGTGAACGCGGCGCTATTGCGCGGCGCGTCCGCGCCGGTATGCTGGAGGGGGAGGGGAGGATGGGTCATGGATGGGCGTTCCGTGAAGAGGGGGCAGGCTGGGTGGCGCGACCTTGGTTCCATTCTAACACCCTTTCGCTTGGCCGGGGTTGCGCGTCCCTTTTGATGGGAATATAAACCTATTGTTGTTATGCAACCATTGGGTGATTATATCGTGTTTTGGGGTTGTGTCAAGGGGGAAGCGACGGGAGAATGCGAAATGTGGAGGAATGGGAATAATTGGGATGAGTTGGAGTGATTCGCCCGTGGCAGCGAGCTCTTGCTTGACAAATGGCGCCCGCTGTTGTACATTATTAGACCGATGGGTTGATTTGTTGCGCTTGTGGCGTTGCCTTGATGGGTGCGCTGGCGGGTTCCGTGGCGCAATCATTCCCGTATCCGAGGGTTGTGGCGGTTGGAGGTGATGGCCGGTGGAAGGCGCGAGTGGTCCAAAACGTGGGCGCAATAGCCGCGAGGGGCGGAGGCTGGCTGACGAAATCCGTCGGCGCATCGCGTCCGGGGTGTATGGTCCACACGCCTTTTTGCCGCCGGAGCGGACGCTGGCGGAGGAGCTGGGGGCGAGCCGGGCGACGATTCGCGCGGCGCTGGCGATTCTGTGTCGCGAGCGGCTGGTGGAAAAGGCGCGCGGCCGCGGGGCGCGGGTGGCGCCGCCGCTGAGCCGGCTGTCCAAGGGGGTGATTGGGGTTCTGTATCCTGAAGGCGCTTTTCGTCTTTACGACGTGGCGCCCACGCTGCTGGGCGTGCAGCAGACGCTGATGCGGCTGGGCTACGCGTTCGAGTTCGCGGAGGTGACTTGGCGCGAGGGCGCGCCCATGGTCCTGGGCCGGCCGACACCTTGGCCGTTGACCGCGGATAACTTCCTGGAGCACTACGGGGCTGGGGTGTTCTGGGAGTACGCGACGTATGACGAGCACATCTTGGAACTGGAGCGCCGCCACGCGCCGGTGGTGGTGGCGAACATGCAGAACGACATCCCGGTGACCGCGACGTGGGTGGACCACCGCAAGGCGTCGCGGTCGGCGGTGAACTTCTTGGCGGCCATGGGCCACCGGCGGATTGCCTTTGTGGGGCGCGATCCTGGGCAGCGGTTCCACGGCCGGGCGCGGCAGGGCTACCTGGACGGGCTGGCCGAGAACGGCATCGCCTTTGACGATCG
>CAYYEE010000798.1:0-1855 GCA_964470775.1 uncultured Planctomycetota bacterium
CGCAACTGGGTGGCCAACCATTATATCGCCCGCATCGAGCGCGCCTTCCGTTCCCGCGTGCTCCCCGCCCTCAAGGACGAAACCCGCATCCGCCACTCACGCCTGGGCCAGGACGCCAGCCTCCTCGGCGCGGCCGCCCTGGTCTTCGACGCCATGTTCAAGTCCCCCAAGCGCCTCCTTGGCCTCAACGGCCAGGACTTGGAGGGGTCAACTTCTGGAAAGGAGACGGCGCATGAAGGTGATCGTGGTTCCGAACAAGGATAAGATGGGCGCCATCGGCGCCCGCATCATCGCCGAAGACATGAAGGGCCGCCTGTTCTACAAGCTCGGCCTCGCCACAGGCAGCACTCCCATCCCCGTCTACCAGGAGCTCATCCGCCTCAACAAGGAGAAAAAGGTCGACTTCTCCCGCGTCATCACCTTCAATCTCGACGAATATGTCGGCATCCCCGGCACGCACGACCAAAGCTACCGCTACTTCATGAACAAGCAGCTCTTCGACCACGTCAACATCCCCAAGCAGAACACCAACGTCCCCGACGGCATGGCCAAAAACATCCCCGCCCACTGCGCCGACTACGAAAGCTGGATGGAGTCGGTCGGCGGCATTGACCTCCAGGTCCTCGGCATCGGAGGCAACGGCCACATCGGCTTCAACGAGCCCGGCAGCTCCATCGCCAGCCGCACCCGCCAGGTCAAGCTCACACCCGAAACCATCCGCGACAACGCCCGCTTCTTCGCCAAGGCCGCCGACGTGCCCAAGACCGCCATCAGCATGGGCATCGGCACCGTGCTCGACGCCGCCAAGATCGTGCTCTTCGCCAACGGCGCCAACAAGGCCGCCGCCATCGCCGCCGCCATCGAGGGACCCGTCTCCGTCAAGTGCCCGGCCAGCGCCCTGCAACTGCACCCCGACGTCACCTTCGTCATCACCAAGGACGCCGCCGCCAATCTCACCCTGAAGTTCTAACCCGGACAGCACGCGAACGCCCCTGGGCGCTCGCGACGCTGCATTCCCTGGGCCCGGTCCCCGCCCCCGCGGGGACCGGGCAGGCGTTTGGTTCGTGGAGGCACGTCATGTCCGTCGTCCAACGTTTTGTCGCCCAGGCTCAGTCTTCGCCCCGGCGCATCGTCTTCCCCGAAGGCTTCGACCCCCGCGTCGTCCAGGCCGCCCGCCGCTGCGCCGATGAATCCGTCGCCCTGCCCATCGTCCTGGGCGACCCGGCCGTCTGCGCCGCCCAGGCCGGCGTCTCGCCCGAAGGCATCGACTGGATCGACATGAAGACCAGCCCCCGCCTGGCCGCCTATGCCCAAGCCTACGCCGCGCGACGCGGCGTCAAGCCCAGCATCGCCCAGCGCATCGTCACGCGCGACCTCTACTTCGCCTGCATGATGGTCGCTTGCGGCGACGCCGACGGCTATGTCGGCGGCGTGGCCAACACCACCGCCAACCTCCTCGCCGCCGCCGGCCTCTGCATCGGCCCCGCCCCCGGCGTCAAGACCCCATCGAGCATCTTCATCATGGACATCCCGGCCCGCGCCGGCGAGCAAGGCAAGCTGCTGGTCTTCGCCGACTGCGCCATGAACATCGACCCCACCGCCGACCAGCTCGCCGACATCGCCGTCTGCTCCGCGCGCACGGCCCGCGCCCTCCTCGGCATCGAGCCCCGCGTCGCCATGCTCAGCTTCTCCACGCGCGGCAGCGCCTCCCACCCCTTGGTCGACAAGGTGCGCCAGGCCACCGAGCTCGCCCGCAAGGCCGAGCCCGAACTGGCCATCGACGGCGAGCTGCAGGGCGACGCCGCCCTCGCCGAACGCGTCGCCAAGAAAAAGGCCCCGGACTCCAAAGTCGCCG
>CAYYEE010000799.1:0-1849 GCA_964470775.1 uncultured Planctomycetota bacterium
GGCGCGGCCGCGGCGGGCCATGTGGGCAAGAGGGCCTTGAAGACCGGCTTGTCTTTGAGCGCCATCTCCACCCACCAAGCGCAGCCCGGCGGCGCCGCGCGCGTGGGCAGCCAGGCTTCGACCACACGCGCCCCGTCCTTGGCGCAGAACCGGCCCCGCCGGGTCTTATCCCACGTCTCTCCGCCCGCCTTGGCGGTCACCAGCGCCGCGCCCTCGGTCCAGCCGCCTTCAGCCTCCACGCCCTTGCCCGGGCTTTCTTCAAGAATGAACATCGGCGCATCGGCGGCGGTGGGGCCTGCCTTGCCCGCCACGCAATAGAAGCGGTAGGCGGCGTCGCCCGCGATGCGCTTGGACGCGCCGCGGGCCGTGAACGCGTGATGGCCGGGATAGCGCGACGACCACGTCACGGACGCCACGGCGCCCTTGCCTGTGAACAGAACCTTCTCCGCTGGCTTGGCGCCGGGCGCCTCTGGGTCAAAGACGTCGAGCCACGCCGCCTTGGCCCCCCCGTCGGCAGCCAGGCGCTGCTGGTAGAAAGCCACAAGTTCCCTGGGCGTCCAGTCCTTGGCCTGGCCGGCGCCGGCGAGGGCCACAGTCATGGCCGCGGCGAGGATCGGGGTTGCGCGCATGTAGAGTGTCTCCGGGGATGGGGGTATGGGCGGCGTCTGACGAGTGGGACGAATCGGACAGGTCGGACGGATCGGGCAGGGGCGCCGCAACGCAACCCAGAACCCGAAGCCCGAAGACCCGTCCGTTAATTGGCTTCCACGTCCATGCGGTTGGCCAAGTCGAACTCATGCCAGATGGCGGGGCCGGAGCTGGAGTAGCGGGGATGGTTGTCGCTCAGGGAGCGGCCAAACGGCCCGCGATGGCTGCTGTCGGCCGACTGGTAACCGTAGTAGAAGTTGCACCCGATGGAGTGCCGGTATTGTCCCTCGATCTGCTTGTGCCAGGCAATAGTCTCCTGCGGATCGCCGAAGCCGGCGGTGTGGCCGTCGCCATAGAGCACGTTGAACATATTGCGGTGGGCTTGCAGGGCAAAGCTGAAGTAGCCGGCGCTCTGGTCATAGTTCCACATGTCGTTGCGTCGGACGCCCATCGCGTCGTTCGTGCCGCCTTTGCCGAAGACATCCGCCACTAAGGCCCGGCCGCCCAGTTCGCGGAACGTGCGGAAGTAGGGCTGGCCCGCGCGCGGAATCAGGTCCGGCTTGACGCCGGTCAAGCGCATGGCGGCGTTGCGGCCGTCTTCTCTGGAGTGCCACGGGATATAGAGCGTCAGGGGCGCGCCGCGATAGGCGTAGTTGGAGAAGATCATGTGCTGTCCGCTGATGTTCGGCGCCTTGCTCCAATCACCATATTGCAGCACGTCGCCGGAGAAGCCGCCCGCCTGCTGCCAGTGGCCCAGGCTCCACCCGCCGTAATACGTGGTGTTGTTGGCGTTGGAGCTGCGCGAATACGTGCTCTTCATGCCGCTGGCGCTGGGGCAATAGAACAGGCGCGTGTCGCTCAGGTAGTTCGCCGTAGCCAACATGCCCAAACCCATCGGCGCCATGTTCAGCAGCCCAGCCGCGAAGTTGCTGTCAAGACCGCTCTTGTCGCCAAAAGCGACCGTGTTCCACAGGCTGGTGATCCCCTCCGTTACCGCCGGCATGATGGGCAGCGCCGCGTTGGCCGCGGTGGCGCTGGCCGAAACGCCAGGCTTGCCCACGTAAGCCTTCGTGACAGTCGCGAAGGCGGCGACGCCGTTGCTCGCGGGGGCGTATTTCACCGTGCCGCCGCTGTAGGCGTGAATGCTGTCGGGGCAAAGGCTCTGGCCTGGGTCGCACCAGTCGTCGCCCGCGTCCTGGAC
>CAYYEE010000800.1:0-1849 GCA_964470775.1 uncultured Planctomycetota bacterium
CGAGGGCGACTGCCAGACCTGCGACCGCAACGAGGACTGCGAACTGCAGGCCATAGCGCGCGATCTGGGCATCCGCGAGGTCCGCTATCCCGGCGCCAAGAGCGGCCGCCGCTTGGATACCAGCACGCCGGCGCTGGTCCGCGATTCGGCCAAGTGCATCCTGTGCCGGCGTTGCGTCACGGTGTGCAACGAGACGCAGGGCGTGGGCGGGCTCTTCCCCCAGAACCGCGGGTTCAAGAGCATGGTCGGCCCGGCCTTCTGCCAGGACCTTGACACGGTGACGTGCGTGCAATGCGGCCAGTGCGCGGCCGTGTGCCCGGTGGGCGCGATTGTCGAACGCGACGAGATTGACCGCGCGTGGGCCGCTCTGGAAGACCCGGCCAAGCATGTTGTCGTGCAGACCGCGCCGGCCATCCGCGCGGCGCTGGGCGAGTGTTTCGGCTACGAGCCGGGCACGCTGGTGACAGGCAAGATGGTGAGCGCGCTGCGGCGCCTGGGCTTCGACGCCGTGTTCGACACGAACTTTTCCGCCGACCTGACCATCATGGAGGAAGGCACGGAGCTGCTGACGCGTCTCAAGAAGGCGCTGGTGGACAAGAAGCCCGTGGCCCTGCCCATGTTCACAAGCTGCTCGCCGGGGTGGATCAAGTTCATCGAGACCTTCTATCCCGACATGCTGGCCAACGTGTCCACGTGCAAATCGCCGCAGCAGATGTTCGGCGCCTTGGCCAAGACCTACTACGCTGAGAAGACGGGCAAGAAGAAGGAAGACATCTTTGTGGTGTCGGTGATGCCGTGCACGGCCAAGAAGTTCGAGGCGCAGCGGCCGGAGATGAACAGCAGCGGCGTGCAGGACGTGGACCTGGTGCTGACGACGCGCGAGCTTGGCCGCATGATCAAGCAGGCGGGCATCGACTTCGCGTCGCTGCCGGACGACAAGATGGACGCGCCGCTGGGCATGTCCTCAGGCGCGGCGGACATCTTCGCCAACACGGGCGGCGTCATGGAAGCCGCGTTGCGCACAGCGTGGGAGATCGTCACGGGCAAGCCGCTGCCCTTCGACAACCTCCACGTCAAGCCGATCGCGGGCCTGGAAGGCGTCAAGGAGGCATCGGTCACGATCCAGGGCGCCAAGCCGGAGTGGTCGTTCCTGGAAGGCGTGACGGCCAAGGTGGCGGTGGCCCACGGCCTGGGCAACGCGCGCAAGGTGATCGAGGCCGTGCGCGCGGGCAAGGCGTCCTATCACTTCATCGAGGTCATGACCTGCCCCGGCGGGTGCATCGGCGGCGGCGGCCAGCCGCGCATGACGAGCAACAAGGTGCGCGAGGCGCGCATCAAGGCCATCTACCGCGAAGACGAAGGCAAGGTCTTGCGCAAGAGCCATGAGAACCCGGAGGTCAAGGCGCTCTACGAGCAGTTCCTTGGCCACCCGCTGGGCGAAAAGTCGCACCACCTGCTGCACACGCGCTACACGGCGCGGGAAAAGGTGTGACGGTGAGCGTCAAATCCGTGGCTCGGTCCAAGAGCTGAGGAGGCGCCGGATCCGTTCCAGGCGCTGGAGAGGGAGCAGGGGGCGCGGTTTGCCGCGCCCCCTGCTTGTTCTGCGCTGGCCGCGGCGTCTTGGCGCAGCCCCAGCGCCAGCGCTTGCTTGCGGAAATTGGCGCGCCAATTCCCGCAACGAATCACTAGTGCGCTGTCCCAGAAATACCTTGCATTTCTGGGACAGTGCAGGGCCAAATTCAACTCTTTGCTGTGGCGCAAGTTGCAGACATCGGCCACTGGCGGCCTGTTGATAATGTCGCGTCTGTTCCGGGGACACGTTGCGATCCCGCCGTTGGCGGGCTGAGGC
>CAYYEE010000801.1:0-1843 GCA_964470775.1 uncultured Planctomycetota bacterium
GGCGTCTTTGCCCAGCAACGCGCAGGCCTCGGCCAAGACGCACACGGTGTGGCTGTTGCTGCGCGCGCGCCAGGACATGGCCGCCGCGGCCCGGCGCGCCCAAGCGGCCGCGGGGCGCGTGCTGGCGCTGGCCGACCCGGCCTGGGTTTGCGCGGGCGGCTACCTGGGCGCGCCGTGCCTGGCCAAGGACACGGCGCGCTATCCGCGCGAGGAAGCCTACATCTCCGACATGTTCGACCGCATCGCGCTGCCGCAGCAGGTCTTCCCCATGACCGGCTACATCGCGTGGGGCGCCAACCCGACGGTGCGGTATCTGTGGGACGAAAAGGCCAAGAAGCGCTACGCGGTGTGGTGGCGCATCAATGGTCTGGTGGACTATCACCTGCGGCGCAACGTGTGGGCGCTCTACGCGCGGTCGGGCGAGCGCAAGTACTTTGACTACGGCGAGAGATTTAATCGTTTCGCCGGCGACTTCAACATGCATCACTGGGACTGCGGCGACGCGGCCAAGGACACGCGCAAGGTGAAGGGCGGCTTCGCGGCCACCGGCGGCCTGCCCAAGGGCTGCCCCCTGGCCGCCAAGGGACCCGCGGCCAGCACAGGCTCCATGCCCGTCTACTGGGGTTGGGAGAGCGCCAAGCCCGGTGGATCAGGCGCGGACGTGTTCAACTATCTTCACCAGTTCTACATGACCGGCGACTGGGACGTGTGGGAGCTGGCCGCGGACTTCGGCGAGGCGGTGAAGCGCCACGAGTTCCTCCAGACGCCGGCGCCGGCGTGGGGCGGCGGGTTCGTGGAGCTGCGGTGCCTGACCGGGCTGTACTCCATGACGTGGGACGAGACGCTGGGCAAGATGACGCGCAACCTGGGCCGGCTGGCCGTGGACCCGGACGCGGCCACGGGCGTGGCGGGCCATTTCTACAAGGCGTCCCGCTCCGCCTTTTCGCTGATTGATTACACCCGGCTGGTGGACGACGCCCGCGCGCGCAAGGCGTTGCTGAAGATGGTGGACTACATCTTCCGGTTCATGCTGGCCGACCGGCCCATGGATTACCAGAGCGGGTCGGCGGCGCTCTTTGCCGCGGCCAGCCTGATGACCGGCGACGCCAAGTACATGCGCATGGCGTGGTCGTCCGTGGCGAACGAGCTGGAGGACCACAAGACGCCGCTGGCCAAGCTCCTGGCCGAAGGCGGCGATCCGCCGCCGTTCCCCTACCTGGCCGCGCACTACAACTACTATCCGCTCGTGGGCATGCCCGCGCTGCTGCGCGCCAGGGAGCGTTTCACGGGAGAGCTGTCGCCTTTGCCTCTGATGACCAAGAGTTTTGACTCGACCGCGAACGCGTGGGCCGTGTTCGAGAAGACGGCGGGCCAGGCGGCAGAGCTGGAGGCATACTTTTATCTGGTGGAGAGCGCAGAGGCCGAGCCCGTGGTTCTGGGGCCAGACCTTAAGCCTGTCGCGGGCGTGGAAATCGTTGAGAAGGAAAAGGGCCTTCAGGGACCCGTGGTCGCGTCGCACACGTGCTATGCGCGGCTGCGGCTGCCCGCGGCGCTGCCAGCGGGCCAGTACCGGCTGGGCCAGCGCGACCGGGGGCCGTTCGTGGTCATCGCGGGCAGCGTGAGCAAGATCGCGCTGGAGTGTCCCGAGGGCTTCTGGCTCTCGATGGAAAGCATCGAGTCGCCGGCGACGTGGTACTTCCGACCGGAGCCGGGCGCGCCGGTGAAGGTCTTCGTCAACCGGCCCGTGCCCATCCTTTTGCCCAACGGCCAGCAGGCCAAGGACGTCAAAGGCCGCAAGGCGGGCGAGCTGGAGTTCCCCGCCGGTCCGGACGGGCTGTGGAGC
>CAYYEE010000802.1:0-1841 GCA_964470775.1 uncultured Planctomycetota bacterium
CCCGAGGACTGATCCTCACGCCGGTTAACGCACGCGAGAACCGGAGAAAGGAGGACATTCCTCATGAACGTCGGGAAAGAGATTGCGGTCCTGAAGCACATGTCCGCGACCGAGCTGCGGGCCAAGTACGCCGAGGTCTTCGGCGAGGAGACCCGCTCCCGCCACAAGGACTACTTGGTGAAGCGCATCGCCTGGCGGCTCCAATCGCTCGCGGAGGGCGACCTTTCGGAACGTGCCCGGGCGCGCGCCGCAGAGCTCGGGCGCGACGCCGACATCCGGATGAGCGCGCCTCGGACCCCCGCCAAGGCCGCACCGGAACGCACGCGAGTGGCCGAGATTTGCGTCTCGTCGGACAAGCGCCTGCCCATGCCGGGGACGGTCATCACCCGCGAGTACAAGGGGCGCACCGTGGTCGTGACCGTCCTGCCCAACGGCTTCGAGTACGAGGGCGAGGTCTATCGGTCGCTCTCCGCCGTGGCCAAGGCCGTCACCGGCACGCACTGGAACGGCTACCATTTCTTCAACTTGTTGAAAGGCGGCGACGATCATGCCTGAGAAACAGCCCATCCGCTGCGCGATCTACACGCGCAAGAGCACCGATGAGGGGCTCGACCAGGAATTCAACAGCCTCGACGCCCAGCGCGAAAGCGCCGAGGCGTATATCGCCAGCCAGAAGTCCGAGGGCTGGCTGGCTCTCCCTGACCGCTACGACGACGGCGGCTACACCGGCGGGAATATGGAACGCCCGGCCTTGAAGCGGCTCATGGCCGACATCGAGGCCGGAAAGGTGGACTGCATCGTGGTCTACAAGGTGGACCGGCTTTCCCGCTCGATCATGGACTTCGCCAAAATGATGGACCTCCTGGAGAAACGCCGGGTTTCGTTCGTCTCGGTCACCCAGCACTTCAACACCACGAACTCGATGGGCCGCCTGACCCTGAACATCCTGCTCTCCTTCGCCCAGTTCGAGCGGGAGATCATCTCCGAGCGGACGCGGGACAAGATTGCCGCCGCCCGGCGCAAGGGCAAGTGGTCCGGCGGCAGGCCCATCCTTGGCTACGATGTGGCCCCCGGCGGAGGGAAGCTGCTTGTGAATGAGGACGAGGCAGCGCGGGTCCGATCCATCTTCGAGCTCTACCTGGAGCACCAGTCGCTCATCGAGACGGTGAAGGCGCTCGACGCGCGAGGCTGGACCACCAAGCGCTGGACCACGCAGGACGGCCACGAGTCGGGCGGACGGCGGTTCGACAAGAACTCGCTTCACCACCTCCTCACGAACGTCCTCTACCTGGGCAAGATCACGCTCAAGAAGGAGGTTTTCGACGCCGAGCACCCGGCCATCGTGGACGCGGAAGTCTTCCGCCGGGTGCAGGCGCTCCTGCATCGGAACGGGCAGTCCGGCGGGAAGCACGTGCGGAACCGGTTCGGCGCGCTCCTGAAGGGGCTTTTGTACTGCACGCCCTGCGGTTGCGCGATGGTCCATTCCCATACGCTCAAGAACGGCAACAAGCGCTACCGGTACTACGTCTGCCTCAACGCCCAGAAGCGCGGCTGGCACACCTGCCCGTCCAAGTCCATCCCCGCCGCCGAAATCGAGCGGTTTGTGGTGGACCAAGTGCGGGCCATCGGGAAGGACTCGGCGCTCGTGGCCGAAACCATCCGCCAGACGCGCAAGCAGGCGGAGACGCGCATCGCGGAACTGGAGACGGAGCAGGCCGGGCTGGAGAAGGACCTCGCCCGGCACAACGCGGACCTGCGCAAGCTCGCGGGCCAGATCGCCAGGAACGGCACCGCCGCCGACCGGATGGCGGACATCCAGGAGCGCATCCGGGCGGCCGAGC
>CAYYEE010000803.1:0-1823 GCA_964470775.1 uncultured Planctomycetota bacterium
CTGGCGTTTGACGTGGTGACGGCCGAGTATGGGGAGCCTTTCGACTGGGCGGCTGTGGAGCGGGCGCTGAAGCCGGGCGCGGGGTGGCTGTGGGCGGTGCACTGCGAGACGTCGACGGGCATCTTGAACGACCTGGGCCAGCTCAAGGCCATCTGCCAGAGGCGGGGCGTGAAGCTGTGCATGGACTGCATCAGCTCCATCGGCACCGTGCCCGTGGACCTGAGCGGCGTGCACTTGGCGACGGGCGTGAGCGGCAAGGGGCTGGGCGCGTTTCCAGGTTTGGCGCTGGTGTTTCACCAGGAGGACGTGAAACCATCGCCCAAGCGGCTGCCGCGTTACCTGGACATCGGTCTTTACGCGCACAGCGAGGGGATTCCGTTCACGCATTCGTCGAACCTGGTCTACGCGCTCTACGAGGGCGCCAAGCGGCTGGCGGCGGATCCGCCGTTCGCGAGGATCGCGGAGCTTTCGAACTGGCTGCGCGAGGAGCTGGCCAAGCTGGGCATCGGCATCCTGGCGCCGGCCGAGTTGTCGTCGCCGGCGGTGTTGACGCTGCTGCTGCCCGAGGGCGTGGACTCGGTGAAGATGGGCGACCGGCTGGAGCGCGAGGGGTATCTGCTGAGCTACATGAGCGCGTATCTGCGGCAGCGGAACTGGGTGCAGATTTGCCTGATGGGCGAGTGCTGCAAGGAGTCCATCGCGCCGATGCTGGACACGATGCGGCTGTGCTGCCGGCAGGCGCAGGCCGTGGGGTGACGGGGCCCGCATTCAGCAACGGATTACCTGGAATCGCAAGAGTGTCTTCTTGATGCGCCGGTCTGCCCCGCTACAATTCTTGGCGTGGGCGGCTCGCGCCTTGAAGCGCACGGGCGAATTGTCTGCCGCGCGCCTGGGCGCGGCGCCCCGCCCTCGCTTTGGAGAGGCGTCATGGCATCGCCCCAGGCCGGCACGCTGAATGGTTCTGGTCCCCTGCTCTACAAACCGGACTGGCCCCGCGCGCAGAAGCGCTGGACCGCGTTCTGGCGCCGCCAGAACAATGACCGGCCGTTGATGGACGTGCGCGCGCCTTCGGGCAAGAGCCTGCCGCCTCTTCCCCCCCCGCCGACCCTGGAGGCGAAGTACTTCGACCCGGACTACATCGAGGCCGAGTGGTTGCGCACGATGGAGGCCACCTACTTCGGGGGCGAGGCATTTCCTTCGGGCGGGTTCCTGATGGGGGGGTATGCGCTGGGGTGCGGGGAGGGGGTGGGGTTTGCGGACAACACGGTGTGGCATCCGCATCTGGCTGACAACATGGCGGAGCCGATCCCCTGGCGGCCCGGTCCGGACGATCCCTGGCGCCACAGGCTGGACCGGGTGGTGAACCGGCTGCTGGCCGCGTCGAAGGGCAAGTTCCTGGTGGGCGCCACGGGGCAGGTTCCGCTCAACGACCTGATCGCGCTCTTGCGCGGGACCGAGGATTTCCTGGTGGAACTGGCGACGGAGCCGGACCTGTGCGCAAGACGCATGGCGGAGCTGTTCGAGCCGTACATCGAGAACGCGGAACATTACATCGGCCTGGTCTCCGCGAGCCAGTACGGCCGGGCGTTCGGCTATCCCGGACTGTGGAGTGAGGAGTTTTTCAAGGCGACGCAGTCGGATATGTCGTGCATGATTTCGCCGGCGATGTTCGCGGCGTGGGTGATGCCTGAGTTGGACATGCTGGGCGAGCGGTACGCCTTTCTCTGGTGCCACTTGGACGGCCCCGGCGCCGTGGTCCATTTGCCCGCGTTGCTGGGGCGGCCGTACATACGGTGCATCCAGTACGTGCCGGGCTCGGGCGC
>CAYYEE010000804.1:0-1815 GCA_964470775.1 uncultured Planctomycetota bacterium
AAAGAAGGTAACTCGGCAGCGGCGGTGAGAAGGCGGGAGGCGAGCTTGTAGAGGAGGTCCACCTGTTTGATGAGGCTCCTGATGCGCTCGGCGATGGGGTCGAAGGTTTTGCGGGCGGCGTGCTGTTTTTCGTTGGTGGCCGGGGGCGATGAGGCGGTTGCTTTAACGAAGGCGGCGAGGTCAGCCAGGAGGCGGGTGCGGTCGGTGGAGTATGCTTTGTGGGCGTCGCGCAGCTCGGCCAGGGGCACGGCGAGCGGTTTGGATTTTGCGAAGGGGACGAAGGGGGAGGAACAGGACTGATAGGCGGCGTCGAAGGCCGCGAGTTTTTCGGGGACGGCGGCGGCCTGGGTGGAGAGGCGGGCGAAATAGTCTTTGACCAGGGCGAGGAAGCGGTCGCGCTGGCCGCGGTAGAGCCAGACGATGGCGGCGATGTTTTGGAGCTGCTCCGGAGTGAACTCATAGACCTTGCGGGAGCCCTGCATGAGCTGGCCGAGGGAGCGGGCGTCGAGCATGAGAACGGTGTCCTTGCGCTGGGGCGGTTTGTTGCGATCGAAGAACCACAGTTCGCAGGGGACGGTGCGGGTGTAGAAGAAGCCGCTGCGGATGGCGATCATGACGTCCACGTCACCGGTTTGGATGATTTTCTTGCGGACTTCTTTCTCGTCGTTGCCGGCGCTGGAGGCCTGGGAGGACATGACGAAGCCGGCGCGGCCCTGGGGATTGAGGTAACTCCAAAAGTAGGAGATCCAGAGGTAATTGCCGTTGGAGACCTTTTTGGCCTTGTTGACGCCGGGGAGGCCGAAGGGGAGGCGGGGGTCTTTGGCGATGCGCTCGGCGTCCACGAGGTCCACGTTGAAGGGGGGGTTGGCCATGACGAAGTCGCACTTGCCGAGGAGGTTGTGTTCGTCCTGGTAGTAGGTGATGGCCTCGGCGATTTTGCCCTCGAGGCCGTGGACGGCGAGGTTCATTTTGGCGAGGCGGATGGTGGTCGGGTTTTTTTCCTGGCCGTAGATGACGACCTGGCGGCCGGTGTCGCCGCCGTGGTCTTCGATGAAGTGGCTGGTCTGGACGGCCATGCCGGCGGAGCCGATGGCGGGATCGAAGACGATGCCGTGGTCCGGCTCTATTACATTGACGATGGTTTGGACGAGGGAGAAGGGGGTGAAGAACTCGCCGTTGTCATGGGCCTTCTGGATGGAGAATTTGGCGAGGAAATACTCGTAGATGCGGCCGAAGACGTCGCCGGAGGCGCGTTTGATCTGGTCGGTGTTGAAAGTGCGCATGAGGTCTTCGAGCACTTTGGGCTCGAAGATGCCGTAGTCTTTGGGGAGGACGCCCTGGAGGGGCTCGAAGTCTTTCTCGATGGCGTGCATGGCGTCCGTGACCAGTTTGGGGAGGCCGGCGGGGTCCACGCTGGCTTGGTCCATGATGTAATCGTAGCGGGCGGTTTCGGGGAGCCAGAGGGCGCGTCGGCGGATGTAGTCGGCGGGCTGGACCTTGCGCTTGGGCATGCGGCCGGCGGCCTGGTCTTCGGCGATCTGCTTGGTGGCAGCATCGAAGCGGTTGGCGGCGTGGCGGAGGAAGATGATGCCCAGAACGGGCATGAAGTAGTCGCTGGACGTGAGCTTGGAGTTGGCGCGGAGGTTATCAGCGGCTTCCCAGAGGTCGGCTTCGAATTGGGCGAGGTCTTGCATTGAGGCAAAAGCAGAAAACAGAAATTAGAAAGCAGAAATGTGCATCGTCTACAAGGCGGTGGAGTTGGGTAGCTCGGGCGCGGGTGACTTGTCGGTCTGTGGAGGCGGCAGGGGCATGCCA
>CAYYEE010000805.1:0-1809 GCA_964470775.1 uncultured Planctomycetota bacterium
GCGAGATACCCGCGCCCGGCGCCGGTTCAGCGCGGGTAGCCCACGGAGCGTTCGGCGCGGGCAACGCAGAAGCGGTTGGGAAGCTCAGCCGCGTTCGTTCATGCACGCAGAGACACGCGCCCCTCGATCCTCCCTGCGCCGCCTCACCCCCCCTGCCCCAGCGCCTCGACCTTGGCCCATTGCTCCTCGCTCACCTCGATCCCCTCGCGCAGGCGTCGGTCGCGCTCGCGCCACGCTCGCTCGCCAGGCAGCAGGATTTCGTCCACGCCCTCCATGCGGCGCGAGGCCTTGATGCGGCTGACGACTTCGTCCACGGCCTGGTCGTAGTGGCCGGGCGGGGCGAAGACGTCGGGCCGCAAGGCAAGGATCATCATGCCGTAGTTGGTGCAATCCTTGGGCACGCCTGCGGCGCCGGTGAGCGCGCCGGCGAGGAGCTGGACCATGACGCCGAGAGCGTAGCCCTTGGCGCCGCCGAAGGCGAGCAGCGCATGCACGGCGGCGGGGTCGTCGGTGTAGCGGCCGTCCTTGTCCACGGCCGACTGCGGCGGCGCGGGCCGGCCGTGGCGGCGGGCCCAGTCAATGGCGCCTTGGGTGGTAGCCGACGTGCCGAGGTCCACGAGCACGGGATGGGGCTTGCGCGGGAAGGCGGCGGCGATGGGGTTGGTGCCGAGCGCGGGGTCTATGCCCCCCCACGGCGCCACGAGGGGCCAGCAGTGCGCCACCATGACGGCGGCCACGCCCTGTTCGGCCATGCGCGAGACGTAATAGCCCATCATGCCGCAATGGCGGGCGTTGTGGGCGGCGACCAGGGCCATGCCGTTTCGGAACGCGGCGCGGGCGGCGGCGCCGGCCATGAGCGAGGCGACCCAGTAGCCTGTGCGGTCGCGGCCGTCCACGGTGATGAGCGGGCCGCGCTCGGTCAAGACAGGCGCTTCGCGGCCGCACTCCTTGAGCGAACGGGCCAGCGCGCCGGAACGGTTGAGGCCGTGGGTGGACCGGCCGCGCAGCTCGGCCTCGACCAGCACGTCGGCCAGCAGCCGCGCCTCATCTTGGGCCGCGCCATGGGCGGCGAAGCCCCGCTCCAACGCGGCGCGGACGTCCTGCGCGCTCTTGAGCATGGGTCAACCTCGCGGCTTCAGATCAATCCCAATCAACTGCCTGGCTAGCGCCGCGACTTCTTTCCATTGCGCGGGCGGCAGCTTGACCTCAAAAGGCAGCGTCTTGGCGCCGTCAATGGCGCGCAGCATCTCGGCGGCGAAGGCCGCCTGCTCGGCGATCTTGCCGGCGTCGACGGCGTTGAGGTTGTCGTGCGTGGAGTGAAAGCACCAGTCGCCGGAGGTGTTGGTGACGCGATGCACCCAGAGCGTGGGCACGCCGAGCATGTTCAGCGCGAACTGGTCGCTGTAGGGCGTGACGCAGGACTCGACGTTCGATACGTAGCCTGTCTGCTGGATAAGCTTGCGGGTGAGGCGTTCCAGCGCGGCGGGGCCGGTGACAGTGAGGCGGTTGACGCCGAGCTTGGCGCCGCAGGAGTCGGCGTTGTAGCCAAAGACCGCGGCGGCCATGCCGTTCCTGGCGCGGTTCTGGTAGTGGCGATAGGCGCCGACGGACAGGCGCTCCTCCACGCCGTAGCCGACGAAGCGCACGGTTCGACGCAGCGGCGTTTCGCGGAGCAGGCGGGCGACTTCCATCATGAACACCGTGCCGCTGGCGTCGTCGTTGGCGCCCACGGTGTCGCGCACCGCGTCGACGTGGCCGGAGACGTACATGAGTTCCTTGGCGAGCCGTTTGTCCGTTCCGGGCAATTCC
>CAYYEE010000806.1:0-1807 GCA_964470775.1 uncultured Planctomycetota bacterium
GCCGGCGAGGACGCCGCCCATGACGAGGACGTGGGGATTGAGGACGTTGACGAGGCTGGCCAATGCGCCGCCGATGAACTCTCCGGCCTCGTGGACGACGTTGGTGGCGAGGCGGTCGCCGGTTTGGGCGGCTTGGAGAACGTGGTCGAGGGTGAACGACTCGGGGGCTGAGGAGGAGATGGAGGATCGGACGCCGCGGGAGATGGCCTCACGGACTTGATCGACGATGGCCTTGGGGGAGGCGACGCTTTCGAGGCAGCCGCGCGCGCCGCAGTGGCAGATGGGGCCGTCGGGGCGGACGACGCTGTGGCCGAACTCGCCGGCGTTGCCTGTGGCGCCCAAGTAGAGCTGGCCGCCGATGATGAGGCCCGCGGCGATGCCCCGGCCCATGTGCAGGAAGAGCATGTTGGTCTCGCTGTTCTCGCGAGGCGAGAAACGCCATTCGCCGAGGGTGGCGGCATGGACGGCGTTGACGAGCGTGACGGGCTGGCCAAAGCGCTCTTCGATGATGTCGGCGAGGGGGACATCCTTCCAGCCTTCGGCGAGGGGCAGTTCGCGGGAGACGCGGCCGGCGCCATCAATAAGGCCGCTGACGCCCAGGCCGATGCCCTTGATGGGCAGGCCGCCTGCCTGCGAGAGGAGAGACTCGATCACGGTGAAGATGGCCTGGAGGATTTCGCTTCGGCAGTAGTGGCCAGGGCTGTTGCGCCTGTCGGCGACGCGGATTGCGCCTGAGACGTCGGCGATGGCGCCGGTGATGCGACGGGAAGAAACCTCGACGCCGATGGCGCCGGCGAAGCTTGGGTTGAGCCTCAGGTGCGCGGGTTTGCGGCCGCCGGCGGACTCGCCATAGCCGTTCTCGCAGATGATGCCGCGTTTGATCAGGTCGCGGACTAGGGTGCTGACGGTGGGGAGGGCAATATTGATCTGTTTGGAGATGTAGAGGCGGGAGGTTGCGCCACGTTCGCGAATCAAGTTTGCGATTTCAAGCTTTTGATTGAATGACACGCCCATTGGTGTGAATCGGACCCCGTTTTTTAAAGTCGTCCATATGAAAGCGCACAGGATACACAAGAGGCAGGAGGTTTTCAACATTTAATTCAACAATTGCGCATAGAGTGCTCCTAGGAGGGGAATGACATGTCGGCAGGGTGGCGCAGGAGGCAGGTCCCGAGGTGGGGCGTCAGCGCCACACGCAGTTTGCGATGAAGAGGTCCATGTCGGTTGCGGCGAAGAAGACAAGCCGAACCTGATGGGGCGTGGCGTTGTGGGTGAGCCAATCGTTGATTTCTCTGCTGGATATCTGGGCGGCCAAGTCCTTGGGGTAACCATAGACACCTGTGGAAATGGCTGGGAAAGCAATGGTTGTGATGTTGTGGCTTGCGGCGAGGGTTAGGCTGTTGCGGTAGCACTGGGCCAGCTTTTCTGGTTCGCCGCTTGAGCCGCCGCGCCAGACCGGGCCGACCGTATGAATGACGTATTTGGCGGTCAGACGTCCGCCCGTGGTGATGACGGCTTGGCCGGGGGGAAGTCCGTCCGGGTGGGAGGAGCGACGAATCTCCTTGCAGGCGGCGAGGATGTCGGGTCCGCCGGCGCGATGGATAGCGCCGTCAACGCCACCGCCGCCCATGAGCGTGGAGTTGGCGGCGTTGACGATGGCCTCGGCGTCTTCACGGGTGATGTCGCCGATCTTGACGATAACCCGCCCCTCGACAAAGGACGCGCCACCCGTCATGCCGGCCTCCCAGAGCTGTGTGGTGTTTCGGAAATGCCTTGCATTTCCGAAACACCACAGGGCGGGCTAACT
>CAYYEE010000807.1:0-1800 GCA_964470775.1 uncultured Planctomycetota bacterium
ACCGTCGGTGCGCCGTCTTTCAAAACCGACAGACTTCTCGGCGGACGCTCCCTCGCGGCCGACGCCTTCCTTCGCACCCCCAAGGACTGCGGCGTCAACGCATGGCCCATGAAGCCCGGCTTCGGCATGTACCACCACAAAGACGGCTACAACGTCCTGTTCGGCGACGGCCACACCGCCTGGTACGGCGACCCCCAGCAGCGCATCATGTACTTCCTCGAAGCCCCGGCCACAAACGGCTCGCCCACCGTCTTCAGCTCGGGCTACGAGCCGCTCCTCCGGAGCTATTCCGCCAGTTATGGCGTTTCCGCCAGCATCCGCGTCATCGCCAACGACTTCACCAAAGACCCCGTCAAGTCCGCCAACGGCCGACAAAACATCTACCATCTGTTCGACAGCCTCGCCGGCTATGATGAAGGCGTAACACCGCTGCCTTAGTGACGGGCCAGGTTCGCGCCGCGCGGCCTCAAAAAAAGCCGCGCAAGCGCGCCAACTGATGGAGAACCGCCCTTGAAAAAGCCCCTAGGGATACTCTGTCCGCTTCTCCTTCTCATCGCGCTGCGCGCCCACGCGCAGACGCCCGCGCCCGCCACACCCCCCAACCTCGTCCTCAACGGCGCCGCCGCCGAAGCCGGCCCCGATGGAGCCCCCGCCCACTGGTCCCTTAACCTCAGAAAGGGAAATGCCGCCCTCTCCCGCGTCAAAGAAGCGGAAGCGCAAGGCGGCGCCGCCGCCCGGCTCGAACTCCGCGGCCCGGACACCAACTACACCCTCGCCATCGGCCAGGTCCAGGTCCCCCGTCAGACCACCGACGCCGTCTACGTCTTCACCGCCCGCGCCAAGAGCGAGATTCCCCAAGGCGCCAAAGCATCCGGCTACTTCTGCGTTGGCGCCAGCGATGACCTCAAAGTCATCAACTTCCCACACAACGCCGGCTGGCAGGATGTCCGCGCCCTCGTCACCGTCCCGGCTGGCAAGGACTTCGGCCGCCTCGACTTCCAAGGCGGCGGCGGGCCCGCCGTCTTCTTCATCGCCAGCGCCCGCGTCCAGGCTTTGTCCGCCGAAGACGCCAAAGCCGAAGCCGCCCGCGACCGCGCCGAACGCTACTCCCCACGGACCGCCATTCCCCTCCACCCCGGCCAGCCGCTCACCGTAAAGAAAATCATGCCCACCGACTGCCGCCTCGTCCGCGGCTTCACCCACGCCCCCTTCGACGGCCGCGCCGACACACGCCACGCCAAAGGAGGCGTCGGCGAGTGGTTATGCGTCTACGGCCTCCCTGCCGTCAACTACCGCCTTTTCAACGGCAACAATGGCCTCCACGTCACCCTGCCCCAGGAACCCTTCAACGCCATCCTGGTCCGTGGCGAATGGACAGGCCGGCTCTATGCCGACTGCCACAGCCTGCTGCCGCCGGACAAAACCGTCAAACCCCTTTCCCACATCCTTCCCAAGTCCGGCGTCTTCCGTTGCTCGTTCGATGCCCCAGTCCGCGCCAGCCGCCTCTCCTTCTTCTACGACGAACCCGAAGGCAAGCCCCTGGCCGACGTGTCCTTCCTCCGCGTCACCCCTGGCCAGCCAGCACAGACCGGCATGGCCATCTACGGCCTTGGCCCAGCCGCCACGCCGGATGCTTTGATTCAGGACGCCATTAAGGCCCGCTTCCAAGGCGCTCAGAACATCCGCCAACTCCAAGAATCCCCTGGCGGAGAAATATCGCTCAAGCAGGACGAATGGCTCCACATGCTCACCCCGCCGCAGGACCCCGCCCTCGGCCTCGCCGCCGTCTCGGCCAGCCTC
>CAYYEE010000808.1:0-1794 GCA_964470775.1 uncultured Planctomycetota bacterium
AGCCCCGCGCCCCCCTTACCGGCCCGTCTCAGCTATACGTCGTGCCGAATCTCTGTGGGGAGGTATTTGCGTTGTGGCCGTTTTTGGGTTCAGGATTGTGGCGTCAGCTCAGTGATTAGTTGCGGAGATTGGTGCGCCTATTTTCAGCAACTCATCGCAGGCAACCTGCAACATTAGCTCATATCAAGCCACTTTGAAGAATTCTGTTGACAAATCAGACGGAGAAAGGTATACTACTAAATTGGTATAGACAATATAAATAGTGTAGACAAAGACGTTTGCTTCCACTCTCCGGGTGGCGCCGTGGGGCGGGAGTTGGTGTGGTGTCCTGGGTTGGGCGGGTGTGGTTGCATGGGTCCTCTTGGAGGGCGTGCTGGCTGTGCCGATGCCTGCGCGGTTGGCGTGTCCCAGGGAACTGTCGGGCGGCCGGTAGTCTCTGAGCAGGAGGCCGGACGTATGACGCTTGCCAGACTGAGTGTTCAAGGGGGGTTGGCTGGGATGGTGGCTGGGGCGCTGCTGGGCGTGGCGACGCTGGTTGAGGGGTTGCTGGCCGCGTCCGTAGCTGAGGCGGCCGACGCCGGGATCGCGGGCGGGGCATTGAGGGGGCCGTGGGCTGCGAACGTTGTTGAGCCGGACATTGAGTTCAAGTCGGGGCTGCCGTCGGCGTTTGCGCCATGGGCGAAACCTTACTGCAAGGGGCAGATCAAGGTGTTGGTGATTGCGGGAGCTGGGAGCAGGGGCGAGGTGGCGGAGCTGGCGGGCCGGTCCAGCGTGGACGCGCGCTTTGTGGCGGCGGACGGGCCGGCGGGCGTGGCGCGGTTGAAGGGGGCGCTTGAGGACGATTCTCTAGACGTGATTGTGATGAACGCAGCGTGGGACCTGCTGGGACCGGAGGCGGAGGGGCTGGCGCGGAAGCGGGTGGGCGAGGGGGTGGGGCTGGTGGTGATTTCGCCGAGGCGGGGCGCTCCGGCCGCGGCCGTGGCCGCCGAGGCGCTTCCGGAGGGCGATGCGGCCGGGACGGGAGGCGTGTGCGAGTGGCAGCGGTCGCGGTCCCATTTCCTTACCACAGGCTTTCCTTTCGAGGTGATGAGAACCCACGTGACGCCTCATGCCGTGTTGAAGGGGAGGGTATTGGCGGAGGGCGTGACGGATGGCGCGCGGAGGCCGCTGATCGTGGCGGGGGCGCTGGGCAAGGGGCGTGTGGTGTGTTTGAACTATGGCGGCGCGGACATGGGCGGCGGGCTGGCGCCGGCGGCGCTGGCTAGGGATGGGGGAGCGGGTGCACCTGGTTTCGCTTGGCAGGAGTATGCGTGGTCGCTGGTGATCCGGTGCATCGTCTGGGCGGCGGGGCGCGAGGGGGAGGTGTTGATCCACCAGCTCGGCGTGGCGGATCCGGCGGCGCCGGCGCTGTCCGTAAGGCTGAGCAACAGCGGCGGCCAGAAAACGCTGGCGTTTGATGTCACCGTGCGGGACGCGCTGTCGGCGCCTGTGTCGCGCAAGCGCGTGGAGATGACGGTGGGGCCTGGCATGGACGAGGTGGCGATTCCTCTGGAGCGGGGCGCGGGCCAGGGCGGGCGGCGCTTTGTGGACCTGATCGTGCGTTCTCGTGGGGAGGTTGTGAACTGGGGGTCGGCGGTCTTCGTGGCGCCGCGTTTTGAGGGCGCGGGCGATGCTGAGTAGGAGGAAGGCAGAGACATTGTGACGGTTCGCTTGGGCGCCGGGCGCCGCGCGTTGCGGGCTGCGCCTCGGCTTTCTCGCGGTCCTTGTGCTCACAGGAGACGGCTTATGGCCAGG
>CAYYEE010000809.1:0-1794 GCA_964470775.1 uncultured Planctomycetota bacterium
CACCGGCATCACGCTGTATGAAGCAGGCGCGGCCCCGACATGGGGCATCCCCGCCGGCGCAACTTCCGCACAGAACTGGAACGCCAACATGCTCGCCGGCACGGGCGGCACCTTCACCGGCAACCCGGTGATCGGTGCCCTCTACTACTACTCACTCGCCCCGGTCGCCGTGGAAGTCGTGTACGACGCCACGGGAGGCGCATTCGCGGGCGGCACCAGCATCGTCACCCAATTCTGCGCCGCCGTGTACGGCCAGCTTCCAATCGCGAACCGCAACGGCTATACGCTGCTGGGATGGTTCAACGGTTTCGCGCCCGGCGCGGCCCAGGCCGTGAGCGGCGGCCCGCTGATTACGAACGCGCCGCACCGCCTGCACGCCCACTGGACAGCCGCCCCCGGCGGCACGGCAGCCTCGCTCTTCAAGTACACCATCAACGCCGACGGCACCATCACCATCACCGGATTCAAGAACCCGGACCAAAAGGCACAGAAGGTCGTCCTGCCGGATAGAATTGACGGACGCTTTGTCACCGGCATCGCAATGGGCGCCTTCGAAAACTCCACGAGCGGCATGACCGAAGTGTACTTCCCCGTCTTCTGCACGAACATCGCCGACAAGGCCTTCATTTCGGTTCCCTCCATCAAGCGCCTCTCCTTCCCGCCCAACCGGGACTGGCGCAATCCGACGGAGCCCGCCGACCTCCATATTGGAAAATACGCCTTCTCCGGCGCGACGGGGCTGACGGAGCTGACCCTCCCAAAAACCGTTGTCGCTCTGGGCGACTTCGCCTTCCTCAACACACGCAACCTGCGAAACGTCACGGTTCTTGGCGAGCCCATCGTGGGGCTTCAAGTCTTCCGCAGCGCGGGGGTGGATGTCGGCGGCGTCATCGTGCATCTGGCCCCGGCCATGGCCGCGGACCCGGACTACATGGCCACCTTCAAGCAAGGCATGTACAACGTCACCGTGCGCACCGATGCCGTAATCGCCGGCATCTGGATGGGCAAGATGCGCCTCGCCGCTCCCGGCGGAGTCGCGCCAATCATCCTGAACATCTCCGTCGAGAAGGCCGCGGAATGGGGCGAAGTCAACCTCTCCGCCCTTCGCGTGGAATACCGCGCCAAGCTCGACGCCGCCAGCCAGGTGCTGCTCCCCTCCTCCGCCGTGCGCGAGGCCGACGGCTCCATCACCTTGGAACTCAACGTGCCGGACGGCGACGAAAGCGGCTTCTTCCGCGTATTCGCCCTGTAACTTGGAATGTCATTGAATTGAAAGGATAGACAGCGCCATGCAAAAGACAGCATTATTCACGAGAATCGCCCTCTTCACCCTCGCGGCGCTCATCGCCACCGCCGCCACCGGGGAACGCCCCGGCGACTGGAGCCTTTCCGTTGGCCCGGCCTGGCGCTCGAAAGTCAAAAGCGCCATCTCCGGCCAGGCCGGCGGCCCGACCGTAACCCCCTCCCGCAGAGTCATCTACGACAAAGACGTCGTCACCCGCCGCCCGTGGAGCGCGGACGAAGTCGAAATCGTGCAGGACCCCGACTACCCCGGTCAGCAGGACTTTCTGAACTACGCCGCCGTCCAGACCGGCAGCGAAACAATCGTCACGCCCCTCTACGGCGCCGCCGAACTCAACAGCAGCAACCGCGACCGCCCCCTCGGCGTCAGCCTCACCGCCGGGCGCGACCTCTACACCGCCGGATGCTTCTCCGCCGGCCTCACCCTCCGCTTCGCCGGCTACTGGGACATGAAAACCCAAGCCAGCGGCATGGCCGGCGGCGGCACCATCC
>CAYYEE010000810.1:0-1792 GCA_964470775.1 uncultured Planctomycetota bacterium
AACCGCGACCGGCTGGGCGCGTACTTCACGTTCTGGCGGATCTCGCGGACCTCGTCGATGCCCCGGTTCGACGCCCCGTCGATCTCGATGACGTCCACGTCGTTGCCCGTGGCGATGGCGCGGCACATGTCGCACTCGCCGCAAGGCGCTGTCGTGGGGCCCTTGGCGCAGTTCAGCGCCTTGGCGAACACGCGCGCCATCGAGGTCTTGCCCACGCCACGAGGACCGCAGAAGAGATACGCGTGCGCGACGCGGTCCGTTTCGATGGAGTTCGCCAGTGTTGTGGCGATGGCCTCTTGACCGATGAAGTCCTTGAACGTCTGAGGCCGGTATTTGCGCGCCAAGACGACGTAAGCCATTGCGCTCTGAAAGCCTTCAAGGACTCGAGGCTGGCGAATGGAGCCCGGACGTCAAGCCCAGGCCCGAAGAGAAAAATCCGTGCACCCTCCCTCGGAAGTCCGAAAGCCAGGTTAGCCGTTCAGTTAGCTCCGGCCAGGCAACCCCACGGCACATGGAACACAGTCCTTAGGGCTGCTGGTGTCACCCTCTGACCCGGTTCGGAAGGGTCCATTGCATGGGACCCAGCCATCAACGCCACTTAAACAGCGTCGCCCGGCATTCTGCGACAGCCTCTGGAGGGAATTCGACCCTGCGTAAGGCGGGTTTCAGGGGCCGTTTCCGGCATAGGGGACCGCCAACCCCCCATCTAGCACGGCGCTTTTCTTCGCGCCCGAAGGCCGGATTCGGCGGCCTTCGGCTACGCTCCATTGGTTGGATCATCTTATCGTTCAGACCCCCAGGTGTCAACTCGCGCGAAGGGTTCGCGCAATGGCGGGCGATGAACCGGCAGAAAGAAGGCACGGCAGAGGGCTCGTCCCCTGTCCGCCAACTGGCGGCTCGGGACCAGCCGGGCTATAATCGCCACACAAGAAGACGGACGTGAATCATCCGCGCCACACAGGAGGCGAAGAAGATGGAACGGCTGCTGGCTCTGGCTGAAAAACTGGGCAAGCTGATTGCCGAGACAGACCGCTACAAGGCGCTTAAGAGCGCCGAGGCCGCCATGAGGGCCGACGCCAAGGCCGAGGAGTCGCTGAAGGCCTTGCGGGAGATCGAGACGATGATCGCGGGCAAGGAACGCGACATGAAGCCCATCGAGGTCGAGGACAAGCGCAAGCTTGCCTCTTTGCGCGAGCAGGTGCACTCCAGTGAGACGCTGCAGCGGCTGGCCAAGGCGCAAGCCGACTACTTGGAGATGATGAACCGCGTGAACCACGCAATCCGGCAAGCTCTGGAAGGGGAGTGAGCGGCCGGCTTACTTCTTGTAAAGACGGCGATCGAGATTGCTGACGTAGTTCGTGAATGCGCTGCGCGAGTTGCCGTCCGCGTCCACGACCTCGGCTACGGTCTTGGTTTTGGCGTCCAGATTGTCGATGAAGTGAAGCGCCAGGGCTTCGCCTGTCATGGGCAGCACGGGCGAGCCGAACTCGCGCGCTCCGTGATGACTCAAAATCATGTGCAGCGCCAAGCTGAGCTTTTCCTCAGGGAAGCCCTCAAGCGCCGCGGCCTTCTGCTGTGTCATAATCGCGCCCTGCGTCAGGTGGCCGAGCAACTGCCCGGAATCTGACATCTGGAAGGACCGGTTGTAGCGGATCTCGTGGACCTTGCCGATGTCGTGAAGCAGCACGCCCGTAAGCAGGATGTCCCGGCGGAGGCGGGGGTAGTTGTCAGCCACGGCTACGGCCAGGCGCATCATCGACAGCGTGTGCTCGATGAGGCCGCCCAGGTAGGC
>CAYYEE010000811.1:0-1791 GCA_964470775.1 uncultured Planctomycetota bacterium
GCCGAGCTCCGGGGTTCCGCTTTCGTCATGGTCTTTTGGCGCCTCGCCGCTGTCCGGACAGGTTGCGCAGACTCGTGGATAGTAGCATATGCGTGGCGCGGGAAAAAGGGAAGTGGAGCGGGGGGAAACGGCGGCGGCGATCGGCGGGGCTCACGCGGAGAAGGCGCAGACGCGCAGAATGACGGCGAAAAGCAGCGGCGGCGAGATGGGTCGGGGGGCGTTGACAGGGGATGGGGGGAGGGACACAATGGCTTTTCAGGCGTGGTGAGCGAATGGGGGTTTGTGGCAGGGAATCTGATGAGCCTTAAAGTGCTGACGGCTGAGGAGCAGGCGTGGGCAAGGGGGATGCTGCACGATGGGATGGATGAGGTGGCGCAGGGGGCGCCGTTGCTGCCGGGGGCGCGGAGCAAGGCGGCGTGGCTGGCGCGCAGGGAGGCGGTGCGGAGGCGGATGTGGGAGACGTTGGGGATTCGGCCTTCGGAGACGTGCGACCTGGAGCCTCGTGTGTTGGGAGTTTCGCGGCGCGGGGACTTGTGCGTCGAGCGGGTGGTGATTCAGACGCGGCCGGGGTGTCCGCTGCCGATGAATCTATATCGGCCGATGCGTCTGAAGGGGCCGGCGGCGGCGGTGTTGTTCGCTCACGGGCATAGTCCGCATGGAAAGGCGCAAGAGGAGTATCAGCGGGCGCTGATGGGGCTGGCGCGGCTGGGGTATGTGGCGCTGAGTTATGACATGGTGGGATATAACGAGCGGGAGGGGATGGGGCACCGGCTGGCGTATGGGCCGCTGGCGGCGGGGGGGGCGGTGATGGGGATGATTGTGTGGGACGGGATGAAGGCGTTGGACTATCTGCTGTCGCGTCCGGAGGTGGACCCGGGGCGGGTGGGGTGCACCGGGAACTCGGGCGGGGGGACGCAGACGCTGTTGCTGGCGGCGCTGGATGAGCGGATTGCGGCGGCGGCGCCGGCGGGGTATGGGAGCACGTATGGCTATAACGCGGCCAAGGAGCGGCATATCTGCGCGTGCAATATGCTGCCGTCGTTTCTTTCGTTCGCGGAGATGGATGATCTGTATGCGTGTATCGCGCCGAGGCCGCTGCTGATCAATCAGGGGATGGACGACCGGTTGTTTCCGTTCGATTCGGTGCGGCGGGTGTTTCGGCGGGCGCGGCGGGTGTATCGGTTGCTGGGGGTGGAAGAGCGGGTGAAGTTGTCGCTGGCGCCGTGTGGGCATCCGTATGATCAGCCGAAGCGTGAGGCGATGTACGAGTGGTTCAATCGGTTCCTGCGGGGGATGGGGGCGGCGTCGACGGTGAAGGAGCCTGCGACGCGGCCGTTCGCGGAGGATGGGGCGGAGTTGAGGTGTTTTGCGAAGGGGCGGCTGCCGGCTGGGGCGGCGACGGTGGATGAGCTGGCGCGGCGGGACGCTCTGGCGGTGTTGGCGGGGGCGCGCGAGCGGTTGGAGGGGCCCGGGGGCGTGGAGCGGGCGCGGAAGGCTTTGGTGGAGGCGCTGGGGTTGCGGGGGCGGCGCGCGAAGGTGGTGAAGGTGGAGGACCGGGGGGAGGCGGTGGCGGGGCGTTGCTCGTGGCGCAAGCTGTTGGTGTGGGTGTCGGAGGGGGTGGCGCTTCCGTGCGCGTTGTTCGAGCCGTGCGGGCCGGTTCGGGGGGCGGCGGTTGTGGCGGACAGCCGGGGCAAGGACACCGGCTGGGCGCGTGCGGCGGCGAGGCGGCTGGTGGGGCGTGGGTTGCGGGTGGCGGCGGTGGATTTGCGGGGTTGGGGGGAGACGCGGGGA
>CAYYEE010000812.1:0-1785 GCA_964470775.1 uncultured Planctomycetota bacterium
CTCGCCCTGGCGGCCGGCTGCGTCTCGCCCCAGACCGGCCAGAGGCCGCTTCCCCCGGCGCCGGATTCCAAGGCCCCCACCCCCCGCGCTGCCACGCCGCCTCTGTCCCTGGAGTTGCCGCTCACGCCTCAAGACGACGGCCGGCCGCAGACCATCGGCCGCTCCGTGGAGGGCCGGCCCATTGAGGCGCGCCTCTTTGGCCGCGCCGGGCCCGCGGTGCTCATCCTGGGCGCCATCCACGGCAGCGAGCCCGCCAGCGCCGCCCTCTGCCGCGCGCTCATCGCCAACCTGGCCCCGGCCGACTACGCCGGCGTCCGCGTGGTTGTCGTGGCCTGCGCCAACCCCGACGGCCTCAGCCGCGGCCGCCGCGAAAACGCCCGCGGCGTGGACCTCAACCGCAACTTCGCCGCCGCCAACTTCCGCGCCGTTCGCCACAACGGACCGAACGCCCTGTGCGAACCCGAAAGCCAGGCCCTTCAGGACCTCGTGCTCACGCTCCAGCCCGCCGTCATCGTCAGCATCCACCAGCCCCTCGCCGTCGTGGACTGGGACGGCCCGGCCGAAGCCCTGGCCCGCCGCATGGCCGCCCTCGCCCGCCTGCCCTGCAAGCGCATCGGCTCCAGGCCCGGCTCCCTTGGCTCATGGGCCGGCGAAGACCTCGGCATCCCCATCGTTACCCTCGAACTCCCCCGCAACGCCGCCCTGTCCACCTCCGCCCTCTGGCGCGCCTACGGCCCAGCCCTGCTCGAAGCCATCCGCTGGCCCGCGACCACCCGTTAGCCCGCTTCCCCAATGCCTCCGACTCGTCTGACCCGTCTGGCCTGTTCGACGTGTCCGCCCCCCAGCAAAACGCCGGCCCCGCGCCAGAGCCTGTCCAGCGCGGGGCCGCATGTTGGCGGAGAGAGAGGGATTCGAACCCCCGGTCCCGCGTAAACGGGACAGCGGTTTTCAAGACCGCCGCCTTAAACCACTCGGCCATCTCTCCGTACTGCAAACGAGCAGGACTTCGCTTTTTGGAACAGCTTTCCTGGGGCCGTCGTCGTCCAACACCTCTTCTTGCCCTTCTTCGTGCTCTTCGCGTTCTTCGCGGGCCAATCGCAGCTGTCGTTCTCCGCGTCTTCGCGTGAGCCCGTCTTTCGGCGTCGCCGTTCTTTGGTCGCGGCTCTGCCGCGCAAGGGATGTTCCACCCACTATTGTGCCCGAAAGGCGTTCCCCAGGCAATCGCGCCCCGTCCTCGACCCAGTCCACCCCGTCTGCTCCCCAACCCCGCGCTGAGCCACAATCCCGTGAACGCCCCAGCGCTTCCTGAACCGCCGCCCTGTTCGCCCGCAGCCTGCTCCGCTTACGGAAAAGACCGCTCAAAAGAAAGCGGCGGGCGCTCGTCCTGCCCGCCGCCGTTTCTTCGCGTCGTTCCTCACTTCGCCGGCTCAAACACCTTTGCGTCGAACTCGCCGGCCTGGACCTTCTTGGACAGCTCCTCCACCTTGGCGCACTGGTCGCCCTGGCCCCAGAAAAGGATGTACCGCTGCGTGATGGACTCGCCCGCGGTCATGGGCCGCTTGGCCTTCCCCCAGACGAAATCGGCGCCGTTCGCCTTGTCCGTGATGTGGAAGATTACGCGGCCAAGGGCCTGCTTGTCGCTGCCGGGATACTCCTGGCGCGCCCGGGGCAGAAACACCACCGCGAACGTCTGGTCCGCCTTGGGCATGTAGACGCACATGTACTGATCGGCTATGACGCGGCGGAATAAAAGCGTGGCGTGCGCGCAATAAACCCCGGCGTCAC
>CAYYEE010000813.1:0-1782 GCA_964470775.1 uncultured Planctomycetota bacterium
CCGCACCACCCGCGCCCCCTCTCCGCACGCCAGCTCGATCTTCGACGTCGGCACCCCCGCCATGATCGAGATCGCCATCTGGTCCGCCCGCATCCTCCCCCCAAACGCCTCCAGCGCCCTCGCCATCTGCTGCGGCTTCACCGCCAGCACCACCACGTCGCAGCACGCCGCCACCTCTGATGCCCGCTCCGTCACCCGCACCTTCAACTCCTCGGCGAACACCTGCCGCCGCGCCTCCATGATGTCCGCCGCCAGAATCCCCTCCCGCGCAAACAGCCTCGACTGCAACACCCCGCGGCATATCGCCTCCGCCATATTCCCCGCGCCGATAAAGCCCAGTCTTCTCTGATCCATCGCAAGCGTCCTCTATCCTCAGCCCGACATGCCTGCCGAACACCCCCGCCCACCTCCGGCCCCGCCGTTCCCGGCCTCTGACCTCCGTCCGCCTCCCCTCACTCCACGCCTTCGCACACCACGCGGAACCCATTCGCCACGTTCGCCGTCTCCGGGCTGTTCGCGTCGCGAAACGCCGAACGCGTCACCGCCGGATAGCCACACCACCCGCCCCCGCGCAGGCAGCGCGTCGCGCCCTTCTCCGGGCCTTTCGGGTCCACGGCGTCCCCACCCGCGTATGCCTTCGCGTCGTAGCGATCCTCCACCCACTCACACACATTCCCGATCATGTCAAACAGCCCATACCCGTTCGGCGCATATGTCCCGCAAGGCGCCGTATAGGTGTACCCGTCCTTCAGGCCGTCGAACACCCAATCCCACACCACCCCCTCGTCCTGCCCAGCCGCGTTGATCTTCCCCTGCGCCGCCACCTCCACATTCCCCCAGAACCACAGCCCCCCCTCCTCGCCCCCCCGCGCCGCATACTCCCACTCCGCCTCGGTCGGCAAACGGTAGTTCAGCCCCTCCCGCTTCGACAACCACGCGCAAAACGCCTTCGCGTCGTTCCAGCTCACCCCAACCACCGGGTGGTCATCCTCCTGGTCAAACCCCGGGCTGCGCCAGCTTGCGCCCAGCCCCGGCCCCCATCGACGGTCCTTCAGAATCCACGCCTGCCCATGTTTCTCCGCGTCCGTCTTGTAGCCGGTCTCATCCACAAACAACCGGAACTGCCCGCGCGAGACCTCAAAAGCCCCCATCGCGAACGCCCGCGAAATCCGCACCTTCCGCTGCGGCTGCGCGTCGCGGAACCACTCCGGCTTGGCTCCCTGCCACTTGGCCGCCAAATCCTCCGGCTTCAGAGCGTCCCCCATCGCGAACTCGCCCGCCGGAACCACCACCAGCTTCATCCCGACCGTGTTTTCAAGATACACCACATCCTTAAGCGCATAGCCCCCAGGCCCAGCCAGTGGCGCCCGAGCCACAACTGCTGTCCATCCCGCCTTGCGGAAAGCGGGCGGAACCAGCTTCTGCGCCGCCGCGGTGTCAAGGGTCACCTTGCGCGTCGTCGTGCAGCCAGCGGCCGCCCACGCCAACACAGCCGCCCACACCCACAAGCGCCACTTCATCGCCAGCCTCCAAACAGACCCCGGACTCTGGCCGCACATTCTACCCCCCGCCCCGCCACTCACGCCACCCCGACGCACCTCGCGCATCCGCGCCGTGAGGGCCCGCGCTTCCTGCGAGCGCCAAATCACCACGTTCGCCAGACACAGCCGGCGCCGGAGCCGGAGATCGCCAGAGCGAGGGCGTCCCGCCCGCTGTCCGTTCGCCACCGCCAGAGCCCTTCCTCACCTCTCCCCCCCCAGCGCCTGCCGCAACGTCCCCGTC
>CAYYEE010000814.1:0-1776 GCA_964470775.1 uncultured Planctomycetota bacterium
TTCTGTTTCAACCACCCGGACGTCAAGGTCGTTTTCGCGCACTTCGGCGGCGGATCGTCCTACCTCGAAACCGTGACACTCATTTCGCGATTGCCCAACTGCTACGCCGATACGTGCCCTGGCTGGGGCAAGTGGGTTTGGGAGCAGAACATGCCCGGCCTCAAAGGCGTCAGCCCTTCCAAGATTCTCTACGGCACGGATGGCGCCGGCGAGACGTACACGCAGCAGTACGGTTTCTGGAAAAAGACGCTCCGGCCCTACGGGTTCAAGGCCGAAGATTTTGACGCGTACTTCTACGGCAACGCGTTGCGCGTTCTCAGACTGGCAGACTGACGCGCCCAACCGGCGCACGGCGACTCAGGCAATCTCGCTCATCTCAAGAAAGGGAGGCTGGCGCGATGGGTAGGCTATTGGAATGCGTTGCCGGCATGACCATGATTTGCGTTGCCGCCTTGGTACATGCGGGTGACATGACTCTGGTGGAGAAGGGCGCCGCCCGCGCCCCGATTGTCGTCGCCGACGGTTTGGGACCGGAGACGCAGGAGGCGGTGAAAGAACTGGCCTCCTACATCAAGAAGATCAGCGGCGCCAACCCCGCCGTCCTCACCGGCTCCCCATCTCCCGCGCCCACAAGCGCGATCTGGATTGGCGCTCGGCCGGAACTGGCTTCCCTGTTTCCTGGCGTGAGCTTCTCGTTCCAGCATCCTGAAGAGATCCTCTATGTCTGCAACGGGCAGCACCTCGCCATCCTGGGGCGCGACAAGACCTGCGGCGGCAAGCAGACTGAGTTTGGCACGGCCAACGCCATCTACACGTTCATCGAGAAGAAGCTCGGGGTCCGCTGGCTCTGGCCGGGCCCCCTTGGCGAGGACATCATCAAGCAGGACACCATCGCCTTTGCGCCCTTTGAGTACCGCTTCCACCCCGTATTCCTCAAACGTCACCTTTGGCCAAGAACCCCCAGGGACTGGCACCTGCATCAGCGCCACTTCCTCTATTCCTTTAATTGCAACTGCGGACACGCCTTCACGGATTGGTGGGACAAGTACCACGAGACTCACCCCGAGTACTTCGCCTTGCAGCCCAACGGCACACGCACCCCGCCCGGTCCTCCGCGCGACGTCAAGCTATGTCTCTCCAATCCCGGCGTCTGGAAGCAATGGCTCGACAACGCGGAAGAGGCCATCCGCAAAGATCCCTCCATCACTGTGGTGAGCGCCTCGCCAAACGATGGCCCCTGGCATTGCGTCTGCGAGAAGTGCCGCGCGTGGGACGACCCCAACGGTCCTAAGGTGGGCAGCTATGTCTCGCTCACGGATCGGCATGTAAAGTTCTGGAATATCCTGGCCCGCGGGCTGAAAGAGAGGTTCCCGGAGCGTGAGATCTTCGTGGGCGCCTTGGCCTACGGCGACTACATCCGTCCTCCCGTGTCCACGAAGTTGGAGAGGAATGTCACGATATCTCTGGTCGGATTCTTCCCGATGACGAGCGACGCGGAGCGAGAGCGCCAGAAGGCGATGTGGAAGGAATGGGCGGACAAGGCCAGCGTCATGCTCTACCGGCCCAACCTGTGGTACTGGGGCGGCGGTGTATGGAGCCTTCCCGAAGTGGCGATGAAGCGTGTGATGGAGGACATCCGGTTCCTGGCCGACAACAAGTGCGTCGGTGTCACCGTGGACGTGCTGCGCCACCATTGGGCGACCCAGGGACCGCAGTATTACCTCATGGCGCAGCTCATCTATGACCCATACGCCGACGGCAACGCCATCATGAGGG
>CAYYEE010000815.1:0-1773 GCA_964470775.1 uncultured Planctomycetota bacterium
GGAGTATCAGGCGTGTGTGGCGCGGTTCCGCAAGATCGAGTCCAAGACGTGGCAGCATCATTGGGAAGACCAGAGTTGCAGGGTGGATCCAGAGCTCAAGAGGGCCTTTGAAGACCGTGCGCTGGCCATGTGGCGGAGACGAGGTCTACTGGAGTTCTACTTTCTTCGAGCTGGCGGAAAGTGCGCGGCGTTCTTCGTGACGCTGCGGGGCGAGGATCGGCTGTGGTTGCTGCTGACGGGGTATGACCCGGATTTAAAGGATTTTGGTGTAGGGAAAATGCTGCTGATGCGGATGATCCCTGACCTGTACAAGCGGGGGATTCGCTGGCTGGAGTTCGGTGGCGAGGTGTTGGGTTGGAAAGAGGAGTGGGCCAACCGGTACGAGCCGGTGTATCAGATTGAGTGGGGTTTGGGGGGATGGAAGGGGCGGTTGTTCAGGCTGGCGCACCGGTTGCGACCGGCGAAGAAGGATAATGTGACAACGGATTAGATCCTAACGAGTTAGGAGAGAATCATGAAGAGGTCGGAGATCAACGGTTTGATGCGGCGCGCTGTGGCGTTCTTGAAGAAGGAGAACTTTCTGCTGCCACCGTTTGCCTTCTGGAGCCCGGCGAAGTGGGCGAAGGTGGGCAAGGAAGCGGATGAGATTCGCGTGTGCAACTTGGGGTGGGACCTGACGGACTTCGGGTCTGGCGATTTCGGCAAGACGGGGCTGATTCTGTTCACGATCCGCAACGGCCACGCCACGCACCCGAAGTACAAGGGCAAGACTTACTGCGAGAAGGTGTTGGTTGTGGAAGAGGAGCAGGTGACGCCGATGCATTTCCACTGGAACAAGACCGAGGACATCATCAATCGCGGAGGCGGGGAGCTGGTGGTGCAGCTCTACAACGCGACCAAGGACGACAAGCTGGCCAAGAGCGACGTCGTGGTGTCCGTGGACGGGTGTGTGAAGAAGGTGAAGGCGGGCGGCAAGGTGACGCTGAAGCCGGGGGAGAGCATCTGCCTGCCCTCGCGGCTGTATCACAAGTTCTGGGGCCGCAAGGGGAAAGGGACGGTTTTGGTGGGCGAAGTGTCCAAGGTCAATGACGACCACACGGACAACCGGTTCCTGGAATCGCTGCCGCGTTTTCCGGCGATCGAGGAAGACGTGAAGCCGCTGTACCTGCTGGCTGGCGAGTACCCCAAGGCATAGCGTGGCTTGCCCTTGGGGGGGCTTTGTCTGCGCAACCGCGAGTTCGTCCTATTCTCACATTCTCGTCCGTTGCGCCGATTCATCGCGGCCGATGCGCTCGCATGGACTGTGTTCAATGGCGGCATTGCGCTACGCTGCGGCTGCTATCAGAGAGACGCTGTGGTTGACACTCCTGCAAGGCGTGTGGTAATAAGATCTACAGACGGCGCCTGGGAATCCCGTCGGTCCATGATCCGTGGCCCCACACCTGAGAGGAGTATGCGATGCACGATGTGAAGAGGCAATCGTTGCGCCCAGAAGAGGGCTGGACGTTGCGCCGCATCGTCGCGCGGAAGTCTGGACAAAGGCGCCTCGGCGCGGCGTTCACGCTCATCGAACTGCTCGTCGTGGTTGCCATCATCGCCATCCTCGCCGCCATGCTCCTGCCTGCACTTTCCGCCGCGCGCGAAAAGGCCCGGCGCTCCTCGTGCATGAACAGCCTCAAGCAGGTCGGCACAGCCATGGCCAGCTACGCCGGCGACTACAGCGGCTATCTGCCGAGCTGGGGCGGCTGGTACTCTCCGGACGTGACCTGGTGT
>CAYYEE010000816.1:0-1771 GCA_964470775.1 uncultured Planctomycetota bacterium
GCTCGTTCATTTTGGCGGAATAGCCGACGCGGGGGAAGGTGAAGCGGATGTCTTCGTGGTTGGGGCCGCTGAAGCGTTTGGCGCAATACTGTCCGGCGCCGCTGAGCTGGCAGCGCTTGCAGGCGCAGGCGCGGCCGTGGGCGCGCAAAGAGCGGAGGATCTCCGCGAAGTCCTCGCGCTGGGTGGTGACGACGCCGCCCTCGCCGGTGGTGATGATGTGGGCGATGTAGAGGCTGAAGGCGCCCATGTCGCCGATGCTGCCGACGGGCTTGCCACGGTACAGGGCGCCGTGGGCTTCGGCGGCGTCTTCGACGACGCGGAGGCCGCGGCGTTTGGCGATGTCGAGGATGGCGTCCATGGGCGCTGGCTTGCCCATGAGGTGGACCGGCATGATGGCGCGCGTCTTGGGGGTGATGGCGGCTTCGATTTTGCTGGGGTCTATGTTCAGCGTCTCGCGGTCGATGTCCACGAAGACGGGGGTGAAGCCGGCGTGGAGCACGGCGTTGCCGGTGGCGATGAACGAGAGGGCGGGGACGATGATTTCGTCGCCGCGTTGCGCGCCGAAGTCGTGGAGCACGGCGAGGGCGAGGGTGTCGGCGTCGGCGCCGCTGCTGACGGCGACGGCTTCGCGGACGCCGGTGAGGGCGGCGAAGCGGTCCTCGAACTCGCGGACGTACTTGCCGCTGGAGATGCGCCTGGCTTCGAGCGCCTGGAGGATGAGCTGCTTGGACTTTTCGGCGATGGGCATGGCGCCGAAGGGGACGCGCATCTGGCTCATGCGCCTCTCCTGCTAACGGGCGTTTCGGACCAGTTTGTGGCCGAGCATTTCGCGGATGTGGGCAACGGTTTCCTGGCCAAAGGTTTTGGCGATCATTTCGAGGTAGCGGGGGTTGGCGTAGTAGGTCTGGAAGGCATGGTCGCGGAAGCGGAGGACCTCGGCGCCGGAGATGTGGCGGGTGGGGAGGGGCAGGGAGTCGGCCGCGTGCTGGGAGTAGCCTGTCCACGATTTTGGGAGGGGCCAGCCCTGCTGGACGGCGGTCTGGTAGAGGCCGGAGCCTGGATAGGCCATGGCGCAGTAGAAGTTGGCGAACTCGCAGTTGAGGTCCTGGGCAAGGTCCAGGGTGGCTTGCATGGTTTCGAGGTCGTCGTCGGGCAGTCCGAAGAGGAAGTTGCCGATGATGTAGATGCCGGCGGCGCGGATGTTGGCGACCGCGTCCATCACTTTGTCCTGGCTGAACTTTTTGCCCACGTCCTTGCGCACGCGCTCGGAGCCGGCTTCGATGCCGAGGCAGAGCCAGTTGACGCCGGCGCTCTTGAGTTTTTTGTAGGTCTCGACGTCGCTGGCCACGTCCACTCTGGCGTAGGCCCAGATGTTGAGGCGCAAGCCGCGGGCGATGATGCCGTCGCAGATGGCGTTGACGTGCTTCTTGTTGAAGAGGAAGAGTTCATCGGCGAACTTGACGTTATAGACGCCGTATTCGCGGACGAGCTTTTCGAGCTGGGCCAGGACCGACTGGGGGCTCCACATGCGGTAGGTGTTGGTCTCGGGTCGGAGGCCGAGGGCTTTCTCGCCGTCCTTGAAGGGGGCGTGGATGCAGCAGAAATGGCAGTTGAAGGGGCATCCGAGGCTGGTGTAGAGGGAGGCGTAGGGCTGGCGTTTGTCGAGGTGGCCGAAGCAATGCCAGTTGTGGGCGCGGTAGCGGTCCATGGGGAGCAGGTCCCACGCCATCTCGGGCATCTGGCCGTCGAGGTCCTGGACCAGGGGGGCGGG
>CAYYEE010000817.1:0-1771 GCA_964470775.1 uncultured Planctomycetota bacterium
GCCGCCGCCACCTCCCCGTCCACGAGCGCCAGAATACGGTGATTCTGAATATCCGTCACGTACAGCCGCCCCTCCCCATCGCGACACAAACCCGCCGGCCGCGCATTCGCCCCCAGGTCCGCCACACGCTCCAACCGGTTCCCATGGGGCTGGCTGTCCCACGCCACGCGCCCGTTGCCCGCGTCCGCCACGTACACGCGCCCCCCGCCATCCACAACCACCCCGCGCGGCTCACGCAGACGTACGCCGTCCGGCCCCGCGCTGTCCACGGTCCTCAGCCACGTCCCGTCCTGCCGGTACACCTGCACGCAATCGCCCAGGCCATCGCACACAGCGACAACACCGGACGGCCCCACCCCTACGCCCGACGCCCGCCGCAGAAGCCCCGGCCCCACGCCTGCCGCCCCTACCACAGTCATGGCAGCGCCTTGTCCCGAAAGAGCCAGCGCCCTTGCCCCTGTCTCGTCCGCCACCCACGCGCCGTCCTGACCATCCACAGCCACAGCCGCGGGCGTAAAACCCTCCTCCCCCCCGGCCTGCAGCGAAGCCAGCCATTTCCCGTCGCCGTCAAACACCTGCACGCGCCGGTTCCACCTGTCCGCCACCAACACCCGGCCGTTCCGCGTCACCGCCACCCCGCACGGCTCGCGGAACTCCCCGCGGCCTGACCCTTCACGCCCCCAGGACCCCAACACCGTCACCTTCGCCCCGCGCAGCCACGCCTCCGGCGCGTCGGCCATCGCCCTCGGCTCCAAATCCATGCGCGTCGCAGGCTTGGGCGCCGCCCGCCGCGGCCGTTGCCACACCGCCAGCGCCGTTCCCAGCAACGTCCCCGTCGCCACCGCCCACACCATCCACACCCACAGCCGCGGACTCGTCCGGCCCCCCGCCCCCTTGCCGCCAGGAATGAAAGGCGGCGCCCCCCCACCCGCGTTCACACGCTCCAATTCGCGCTTCGCGGCCTCCAATTCCGCCAGCGCCTCCTCAGGCGTCTGCGGCCGGCCCAGCGGCGACTTGGACATGAACCGCCGCACCAGCGCCGGCGTCACGGGCGAAAGAGAAGGGTTAAGACTCTCCAGCGCCGGCGGTTCCTCGTCCACGTGCTTGCGCAGAATCTCAAACGCTGCCTTGCCCTGAAACGGCGGCCGTCCGCCCAGCATCGCGTACATCGTCGCGCCCAGCGAGTAGAGGTCGCTGCGCGCGTCCACCTCGCGCCGGCCCAGCGCCTGCTCAGGCGACATGAAGCTCGGCGTGCCCACCGCCGCCCCGGTCCGGGTCAGCCCCACGTCGTCCTCCATGCGACGCGCCAACCCCAAGTCCATCAACTTCACCACGCCACCCGTCGTCAGCAGAATATTCGAGGGCTTCACGTCGCGGTGCACAATCCCCTCAGCCGCCGCCGCCCCCAGCGCCCGCGCCACTCCCATGGCGATCTCCAATGTCTGCCGCTCGTCCAACCGGCCCTGCTGCTCGATCAGCTTGGCCACGGTCACGCCCTCGACATACTCCATCAGAATGAAGTGCCGCCCCCGGTCCTCCCCAACATCAAACACCTTGACCAGGTTTGGGTGGTCCAGCCGCGCCGCCAGCCGCGCCTCGCGCTGGAACCGCTGCACAAACGACCTGTCCGCCGAGAGCGCCGGCGCCAGCGCCTTCAGCGCCACGATGCGGTTCAGACTCTTCTGCCGCGCGCGATAGACCGCCCCCATCCCACCCTGCCCCACGATCCCGAGCAGATCGCACCCTCCCAGGCACGGCGGCCCGCCATCGG
>CAYYEE010000818.1:0-1763 GCA_964470775.1 uncultured Planctomycetota bacterium
AGGAGCATGGCGGCGAGGATGGCGATGATGGCGACGACGACGAGCAGCTCGATGAGGGTGAAGGCGGCCAGCCAGTGTCTGAGGTGTCGCACGGGGGCTCCTTTCATTGGGAATGGATAGAAAGGTCAAGAAGGGAAAGGCGCAGGGATGGCGCGGCTCACGTGTTACGGGTTATCCCAGATGCCGGCGTCGACGCCGACGGCGTTGTCGAACTCGTGCCAGGTGATATAGCCGTGATTGTTGAGGGGGTCGTACCACATGGGGGTGAGGCCGTACCAGGGCAGGTCGGCGCCGGTGAGGTTGCTGCCCGGGCGGAAGGCGACGCGCTGTTGGGGGTCGCCGATCCAGGCCACATGGCCGTCGGCGTAGGAGACATTGTAGCCGTCCTTGTGGGCCAGAAGACCCTGGCCGGCCGCGCAGGGCTTGTAGTAGTGATACGTGGCGGAGGGTACGTAGTTGATGCCGGCGCTGCGGCCGAAGACGTCGGCGGCCACGGCGCGTCCGCCCAGGGCGCGGAGGGTTTTGAGGGGCGGCCGGCCCAGGAGTTCCTGCCATTTGGTGATGAGATTGAAGTCAATGCGGGGCCGGATGCCGGGAAAGTAGGTCAGGCTCTGGTCGTAGAGGCTGCTATCGCCAAATTGCTCCACGGGCATGCCGCGGTAGGCGTAGTTGCCGCGCATGAGCGCGGGGATGCTCTTGTTGGTGATGTTGCCGTTTCTCCAGGGATAGGAGTCATAGCGTTTGCCTTTGGCGGAGTTGAAGGCGAGATAGTCGCCGTGGGTGAGGATACTGGGGGCAAGGCCGCCGAGGGCCTTGACGTCGCTGAGCTGGATGGGGCCTTCGCACCAGTCGCGGGTGTAGGTGTAGCGGCTCTCGTTAAAGGAGGGGCAGTAGAAGGGGGAGAGGTCGGCGACGTAGCCGCCCACGGCGAGAAGGCCCTGGCCGATGGGCGCGGCGTTCAGTCCGCCCAGGCCCATGTTGTACGTGGCGGTGGGTGTAGCTGGGCCGCCTACGGCGATCATGTGATATTGGAAGGGCTGGAAATAGACCTGCCAGTATTGGTTGACTTTGCACGAGGAGTTGCCGGCGATGACAAAGGCGTTGTTGGCGTCCTTGGGGTGTCTGTAGAGGCCGAGGTCGGTGGGCGTGTATTGGCTGCCGTTCTGGACGTAGCCTTTGCTTCCGTTCCATGTGGCGGGCGCCCAGGAGGCGCCGCTGGGGATGTAGTCGCTGTAGTCGCCGCAGTAGGCCTGCAGGGCGGTGGCGAGCTGTTTCATGTTGGAGCTGCACGTGGCGCGGCGGGCTTTTTCGCGCGCGGCGGACAGGGCGGGCAGGAGCATGGCGGCGAGGATGGCGATGATGGCGACGACGACGAGCAGCTCGATGAGGGTGAAGGCGAGGCGGCCGACACGAGACGCTGGCGACGTTGAGTGTGACATGGGATGCCTCCTGACTCAAGATGTGGCCGCGGCGCCTGCGAGGACCGGTTCGCGACCTTGCCCGTGGACGAACGGCGCGCAGGTGTCGCCGTCGAAAAACTCCGGGGTGACGAGGATGCGGCCAGGGTTGTAGGCGGGGATGGCGGCCATCTTGACGAGTTCATGCACGGCGCGGCGGGCGACGCGGCGGCGGGGGTTGTCCACGCGGGTGATGCGGCGGCCGTTCCACTCGCCGAAGATCTCCCGGCAGATGCCGATGAAGGAGACGTCTTCGGGCAGGCGGACGCCGAGGTCTTGGAGGCCCTGCATGGCAAAGGCCACGAA
>CAYYEE010000819.1:0-1762 GCA_964470775.1 uncultured Planctomycetota bacterium
TGCGCGCTCCCGCATGGTTGGTGGATTACAGCCGCTTCCACGTGTTCGAACTCCCAGACCTGGGCGGCGCTCCACTGCCGCCAGGCCTCGCGTCCAGAAACATCTCCGCGGACGACCTCCTGGAGGTAGCCGCCTGCCGTCAGATGACCGATCCCCAGATGGGCGTCCGCCACATGGCTCGAAGGTTCGACCAGCGGTGTATCTGCGTCGGCCTCCAACGCGGCCAGCGTCTTGCCGGTTATGCCTGGGCCTCGGCCGGAACCAACATCCGCGAAGACCAGGACCGCTACACCATGTCGCTCGGCCCGAGCGGCGCTTACATCTTCGACACTTTTCTATCCCCGGCGGACCGCGGACAGGGCCTGTACGAACACCTCATTCGCGCCCTTCAAACGCGCCTCCGCGGACAGGGCGTCAAACGGTTCTTCGTCACGGTGGACGCCTCCAATGTCCGGTCTCTGAAGGCCCACGCCAAGCTGGGCGCGCGCTGGGTGGAGTCCATCACTTATTGGCGCCGCCTGGGCATTGAGACTCACCGCGCCGAATCGCCGTCGAGCCGCCGAAGCTCCAGCGACTGGCCTTGGCGGCCGCGGCTGTTTCCATCCCCCCAGCTCACCCCCGAAGCTATCGAAGGGACGCCCACGTCCCCACGAAACGAGCTCGCGTCATGACTGCGCCCCCGAAATACCACTGCAGTGTCACCGCCCTTGAGACCGATGAAGACTGGCAGGTCCACGGTCCCCGCATCGAGCAACTGGAGTCCCGCTGTCCGCCCAGCCTGTGGCTTAACACCGCTTACTACCGCGCTGTGCTTGCCTTCATGGACCCACCGCCGCGTTGCTGGTTCGTGGAAATCGCCGATAGCCCGGACGCACCGCCCTTCGCCGGCGCTGTCTTCCGGGAAGAGACCTTCCGCAGGAGCACGCTTAAGCCCCGCGCGCTTCGGCCATTCGACGATGTCTTTTTCATGGTCATCCCCTTCTTCCTCGCCATGCCAGGCCGCGAGGGGGATGCCCTCGAAGGAATGGCCCAAGCCGTCAAACGCCTCGCGCGCGCCAGTCATTGCGACATCGTCATGCTGCGCCGTGTACGGGAAGACCTTGCCCTCGCATGGGCCGGGAGGCTTGCGGCTCACGGGTACCGCCCCCAAATCAAACCCGCCACTCTCGCCCCCTTCGTCTCCATCCCCGACGACTTCGACAGCTTCCTGGCGGATCAGCACGGCACCGACTTGCGCGACGTGCGGATGCAGCGCCGCCGCATCCGCAATCGCTGGAAGACGGAGGCGATAACAGAGCGTTTCAAAGCCGCCGAGCTGGACGACGCGGCCTACGCGCGAATCCTGGAACGCTTCGAGGCCCTCCGCGCCAAGACGTGGCAGCACCAGTGGGAGACCGAGAGTCCGAGGGTTGACCACGAACGCCAGCGCGCCTCCTACCGGGCGGTCTTCGACATCTGGCGCCGGCGCGGCGCCCTCGACTTCTGCTTCGTCACCGTCGCGGGCCAGGACGCCGCCTTCATGGTCGCGGTGCGCGACACGGACCGCGTGTGGGACCTGCTCACCGGCTTCGCCCCCGAGTTCCGCAGCTACAGCATGGGCAAAGTGGCCTTCATCGAAGCGATGCGCGCCCACCACGCCGAAGGCTTCCGCCGCTTCGAGCTGGGCGGCGAGGTCATTGGGTGGAAAGCCGCCTGGGCCACGGCCATGCCCAGAGTCGCGAGTCTGGAGTTCCCCACGGGTTCCTGGAAAGGCCTCATCTGG
>CAYYEE010000820.1:0-1756 GCA_964470775.1 uncultured Planctomycetota bacterium
ACCCCCGGATCGGATCGCACTGATACAAGTAGTACGGCCTCACCCGCATCCTCATTAAGTGGTGAACCAGCGACTTCATCGTCTCCACGCTGTCGTTCACCCCCTTGAGCAACACCGTCTGGCTGCCCAGCGGAATCCCCGCGTCCGCCAGCATCGCGCACGCCCGCCGCGACTCCACCGTGCACTCATCCGGATGCGTGAAGTGCAGGCTCATCCACAGCGGATGATGCTTGCGCAACATCCGCGTCAACTGCGGCGTCACACGCTGCGGCAACACCGCCGGAATCTTCGTCCCGATCCGCACCACCTCCACATGCGGAATCCGCCGAAGCTGCGTCAACAGCCAATCCAGGCGGTTATCGCCAAGCATGAGCGGATCTCCGCCCGAAAGTAGCACGTCGCGCACGGTGGGCGTGCGCCGGATGTAATCCAGCGCCTGCTCAAAACGCGACTGGCTCGGCGTCAGCTTGCAGTGCCCCACCACGCGCGAACGCGTGCAATAGCAGCAATAGGTGGAACAGAAATCCAGCGTCAGCAGCAACACCCGGTCAGGATAGCGGTGCACCAGCCCCGGAACAGGGCTCTGGTGCTCTTCGCCCAAAGGGTCGTCCGCCTCCCCCGGACCGCGCTGGAACTCATACACCGTCGGAATCACCGTCCGGCGCAGCGCATGGTCCGGATTCTCCGCATCCAACAGGCTCAAGAAATACGGAGTCACCGACAGCGGCAGCATCGCCCCGCCCAGCTCCAGCGCCTTCCCCTCTTCAGCGCTCAACCGCACAAAGCGGCTCAACTCCTCGATCGTCTGAATGCGCCGCCGGACCTGCCACCGCCAATCGTTCCACTCTCGGTCCGACACGTCAGCGTAGAACCGCCGGCGGAAAGCCCGCGTGCGCGCATTCGTCCGCGACTCCCGCCGCGCCGGAAGCAGCGCCGGCCCGGCAGGCAGCTCAACCAGGGGGGAACACGTGGACACAACATCAGCCACGGCTGTGGCGGCGGAGGCAAAGTCACGACTACCTGGAGGTTCCTCTTCTTGCTCGCCGGGAACCTCGAGCCCCAATTCCGACTGCGACGCCTGTTCGTCCACCAGAGACTCCTTCTGATACGTCGTCTCGGCAGGCTTGGCTGGGCGTCGAGCGCCCCCCAAAAACCTTGCCGATCGACTAGCCGCCTGGTTTGGCCAGCTCATCGTGAGCAAACCAGACGTTAGGAACACGGCCCAAAACGCAATCGGGGCAGGACTCAGCCTGCCCGATTCATTCTTGCGTGTTTTTTGGCAATAAGGGGACGCCGCTCCGTCACTCGCGCGTATCTCGGGAACCTGCCCATAGCCGGGCAAACGGAACGACTGACTCCATCCGCAGAGGCCCTGGGGCGCTGGCCCGGCCTCGTCGTCACCGATCGTTCCCGCGAACACCTTGAATTGTACACTCTCCCCAGCGGAATTCAAGCCCCCACGCCCGATTTCTCACACCCCCGCCAGCCAAGCCATGCCCCCCGCCCGCCACAACCCCCACCCCATGCAAGGCATCCGCCGCCGCGTTGTCTACGTCACCCTGTACGAGCTGATCGCCATCGGCGCCACCAGCGTGGGCCTGGCGGCGTTTGCCGACAGCAGCGCGGAGCGCGCCGGCGTGGCGGCGGTGGTGTCGTCGGCGGTGGCGGTGGCCTGGAACGTCGTGTTCAACACCCTCTTCGAGCGCTGGGAGGCCCGCCAGAGCGTGCGCGGGCGCAGCCTGGCCCGGCGCGCGGC
>CAYYEE010000821.1:0-1743 GCA_964470775.1 uncultured Planctomycetota bacterium
TGACCGTGCCGGCGTTCTGCACCTGGATGCCCGTGACGTTGTTGATGATGGAGTTGCCGGTGAGCTGCAGTGCGCCGCCGTCGACGACGACGCCGGTGATGTTGTTGGCGATCATGTTACCGGTGGCCAACGCAGAAGCATCAGCGCCTTCCACTAGGATGCCAGTGCCGCGCGTGCCGAGGTTGCAGTCCTCGATATTGGCGTACACCGTCGCCCCGTTTGTATTGCTCGCGCTGTCCTTGACGTAGACGGCGGCGAGGTTGGAGCCGGTGGCGAGGGCTCGCTGGAGGATGCCGTAGCTGGAGGCGAGGGCGTCCGGGGCGATGAGACCGATGGCGCCGGTGAGCAGGCCGCCCAGGCCGGTCTTGGCGGGGAAGGGGAGGGGGAGGCGCTGGAACAGACGGCGCACGCCGTAGAAGCAGCGGATGTAGACCAGGGCGCCGATGGCGACGATGACGGCGAGAACGAGGTAGGCTGCGATTTGCGGGGGATGGGTGAACTCGAAAGGCGGGGTGACGAAGAGAGGGTTCCAGCCAAAAATGGAGGCGAAGACGGAGTACGCGGTGATGGACGAGATGACGGAGGGGGCGATGACCTCGTACTCAAAGTCGAGTTCGCGATAGAGGATTTCGGCGGAGAAGAGGGCGCCGGCCATGGGGGCGCGGAAGATGGCGCCGACGCCGGCGGCCATGCCGGCGGCCATGAGGATGCGGCGTTGGGTGGTGTTGAGGCGGAGCCATTTGCCCAGGGCCGAGCCGAAGCCGGAGCCGATCTGGGCGATGGGGCCTTCGCGGCCGCCTGATCCGCCCGTGCCGATGGTGAGGGCGGAGGCGAGGGCTTTGACGAAGGGCACGCGGCCGCGGACAGCACCGCCGCCGGTGTGGTAGGCGCGGATGGCCGCGTCGGTGCCGTGGCCTTCGGCTTCGGGCGCCAGCCAGCGGACAAGGGCGCCGGAGACGAGACCGCCAGCGCAGGGAAGGAGCAGGAGGACCCAAGGCCGGAAGGGGGTGTGGATGGCGGGCAGGAGGGGCGGCTCGCCGCCGGGGGCGCCGGGGTGGCACCCGGCCAGGCCGCCCAGGAGGAAGTGCTTGGCGAGGTCGAGCATGGCGTAAAATCCGGCCGCGCCCAGCCCGGCGACAAGGCCGGTGATGGCGCACAGGATCAGCAACCGCCATCGGGAGGAGGCGTCTAGGCCGGGGGATGGAACGCGCATGGCGAGTCTTCTCTGTGGGCGCGGTTTCAGGGCTGGGCCGGGCTGAGGATGGCCTCGATGATCCCCTTTGCGGAGCGGGCGGCCATGATGCGCCTGCGGGTGGCTGGCGTGAGGGCCCGGCTGACCGCGGACATGAACTGGATGTGGGGCGCGGGGTCGGCTCTGGGCGACAGGGTGAGGATGATGATGTGCGCGGGCTTGCCGTCGAGGGAGCCGTAGGCGAGGCCGGAGCGGCTGATCCCGATGGCGCAGACGAGGGAGTTGACCGCTTCGGAACGGGCGTGGGGGATGGCGATGCCGTCGCCGATGCCTGTGGACATGGCGCGTTCGCGTTCGAGGATGGTTTCGCGGGCGGTGGGTGGGTCCTTGACCAGCCCTGCGGCGGTGAGGAGGCCGAGCAGGGCGTCGATCGCCTCTTCCTTCGTTTTCGCCGCCAGGTTCGCGGTCACCAGCTCGGGCCGGAGGAAGTCGCGGAGATGGAAGCTGGGCGCTGGCGGCGAGGTGGGGGGCTCTGGTTCGGGAGTGGTGGG
>CAYYEE010000822.1:0-1742 GCA_964470775.1 uncultured Planctomycetota bacterium
CGGATAATCGCCTCCGGGTCCTTCACCGCCTCGATGTGGAAGGTGATGATGTCGCTGCCCGCGTCCGCGAACGGCCCCACGAACGCCGGCGCGTCCTCGATCATCAGATGCGTGTCCAGCGTCAGCCTCGTCCACTTGCGCAGGCTCTTCACGATCGCCGGCCCGAACGTCAGGTTAGGCACGAAGTGCCCGTCCATGACGTCCACGTGCAGCCAGGCCGCGCCCCCCGCCGCCGCCTGGTCCACCGCCTCGCCCAGCCTTGCCAGGTCCGCGGCCAGGATGGAAGGAGCGATGATGAACTCAGGCATTTCGGTCGCTCAACACCGCGATACCCGGCAGCGTCTTGCCTTCCAGGAACTCCAGGCTCGCGCCGCCGCCCGTGGAAACATGGCTCATCTTCTCGGCCAGACCGAACTGCTCCACCGCCGCCGCCGTGTCGCCGCCGCCCACGATCGTCGTCGCCTTGCTCGCCGCCAGCGCCTCGCCCACGGCCCGCGTGCCCTTCGAAAACGCCTCCATCTCGAAAACGCCCATCGGCCCGTTCCACACCACCATCTTCGCCGTCGCGATCTTGGCCGCGTACAGCTTCACCGTCTCCGGCCCGATGTCCACGCCCATCGCGTCCGCCGGGATCGTCTTCACAACCAGCGTCGGCGCGTCCGCCTTGAACTCCTTCACCACCACGTGGTCTACGGGCAGCAGGATTTCCACCTTCTTCGCCGCCGCGGCTTCCAGCGTCTTCTTCGCCACCGCCACCGAGTCCACCTCGCCCGTCTCCAGCTTCGACTTGCCCACTTCCTCGCCCTTGGCCTTCAAAAACGCGTAGGCCATGGCGCCGCCGATCAGAATCGCGTCAGCCGTGGTCAGCAGCTTCTCGATCACCAGAATCTTGTCCGACACCTTGGCGCCGCCCAAAATGGCCAGATACGGGCGTTCGGGATGGCTCAGCGCCTTGCCCAGGTACTCGATCTCCTTCTCCATCAAGAAACCGGCCACGTTCGTCTTGAAGAACTTGGAAATGACCGCCGTCGAAGCATGCGCCCGGTGCGCGCTCCCAAACGCGTCGTTCACAAAGATCTCGCCATAGGAAGCCAGCGTCTTTGCCATCACTTCCTGGCGCAGCTTCATCTCCTTCTTCTTGGCCGCGGCCTGCTCGTCGGTCAAGCCGTCGGTCTTGGCCTTGCCCTCTTCCTCCGCGTAGAAGCGCGTGTTTTCCAGCAGCAACACCTCGCCCGGTTTGAGGTTCTTGGCCTGCTCGCCCGCCTTCAGCGCGTCCGGCGCAAACGCCACCGGCTTGCCCAGCAGCCCGGCCAGATGCTCCGCCACGGGCTTCAAACTGAACTCAGCCTCATAGCCCTTGCCCTTGGGCCGGCCCAAGTGGCTCATCAAAACCTGAGACGCGCCCTGCTCCATCAGATAACGGATCGTCGGCAGCGCCGCCTTGATCCGCGTATCGTCCGAGACCGCCCCGTTCTCCATCGGCACATTGAAGTCCACGCGCATCACCACGCGCTTGCCCTTCAAGTTCACGTCGCGAATGGTCATCTTGTTCATGGCCGCCGCCTCTAGAGCGCGCCGGGGCGTCCTAAGACGCCCCGGCGCAAGTCCCTGAAAATGTCGAAAGCCGGTATTACTTCACGCCGTCCACCTTGGCCATGTGCCGCAGCATATCCACCAAGCGGTTGCTGTATCCCCACTCGTTGTCATACCACGACACGATCTTGAAGAACCGCTTCTCGCCC
>CAYYEE010000823.1:0-1740 GCA_964470775.1 uncultured Planctomycetota bacterium
GTGATCGGCGCCGGCCGCGTGGGCCGCGTCTACGCCGCGCGAGACCTCAACGGCCGCCGCGACGTGGCGTTCAAAATCATCCCTGAGCGCAGCTTCAAGCCGCCGGCCACGCCTGAGGCTCTGATGAGCGCCCTCGCCACGGCCATCAAGCTCAACAGCCCGCGTCTTGTGCGCTCGCTGGCGTTTGGCCGCTGGGGGCGCGGCGTCTACCTCGTCTTCGAGCTGGCCAAGCAGCCCACGCTTCGCCAGCTTCTCGACGAGAGTTCGTCCTTGCCCGCCAAGGACCGTGTCCGCAGGCTGGCGCGTCCCCTCGAGACGGCCATCGAAGCCGTGGCCGCCGCGCACGGCATGGATGCGGTCCATGGCGAGGCGTGTCCGCGCAAGTTCTTCGTATCCGAGGACGGGGGGTCGCGGCTGGCGGGCGCCGGCCTTTGCTTTTGGCGCTTCTTCTCGGCCAAGCCCCTGGAGCCGTGGTACCAGGCGCCACGCGGCCTGGCTGGCGTTGCCGCTGACGCCTATGCTCTCCGCCGACTCTGCGTCGAGGTTCTCACCGGCCGCCGGCCAAACCGTATCGAGGACATCCCGGCCGAAGACATCGAGTCGCTGCCGCGCAAGGCCCGCTCTGTTCTGACCGCTCTTCTGGACGCCTCGCCCGCGGCGGCGTTGGCTGGCGTGCCCGCCTGCCGTCTTGCCGCGTCCAAAATCATCGCGTCCTTCTGACCGCTGCTGATAGGTTCTTCCATGAACGCACACATCGCCCGCGCCGGCCGCGCCGCCGAGAGCGGCAAAGGCATCTCACGCCAGACCGCCCTTGACCTTCTCCAAGGCGAGGGCGACCTCCCTGACATCATGTATTGGGCTGACCGGACTCGCCGCGCCTTTCATGGCGACAAGGTCGTGTTCTGCGCCATTCTCAGCGCCCGCCAAGGCCGATGCTCCGAGGACTGCCGCTTCTGCGCCCAATCGGCCCACTACCCCACGGCCACCGCGGCGCATCCCCTGATGGACCTGGACGCCATGACCCGCGCGGCTCAGGCGCCGCACGTCGCGCATTGCGCGCGCTTCGGCCTTGTGACCAGCGGCCTGGGACCCAAGGAAGGGCCGGAGTGGGAGCGTCTGCTGGAAGCGGAACGCCGCATCGCGAAGTCCGGCCGCTGCCATGCCTGCGCCGCGTTTGGCAAGCTGACGGAGAAGGCCGCGCGCGAACTCGTCGAGGCCGGTGTCACGCGTTACAACCACAACCTGGAGACATCGCGACGCTTCTACCCCAGCGTGTGCACGACCCACACCTACGACGACCGCATCGAGACCGTGCGCATCGCCAAGGCGGCAGGGCTGGCCGTGTGCTGCGGCGGCATCTTCGGCATGGGCGAGACGGCCGAGGATCGCGTGGACATGGCGATGGATCTGCGCGCGCTGAACGTGGATTCCATCCCCATCAACTTCCTCAACCCGATCCCAGGCACGCCGTTCGCCGGCCTGCCGCCGCTGAAGCCGCTGGAGTGTCTGCGCATTGTGGCGGTCTTTCGGCTGATGTTCCCGGACAAAGACATCAAGCTGGCGGGCGGGCGTGAATTGAGGCTGCGCGACCTGCAGAGCTGGATGTTCTACGCCGGCGCGAACAGCGCCATTCTCGGCAACTACCTCACCACGGCCGGCCGCAGGGCCGAGGACGACGTGCGCATGGTCGAGGACCTGGGCATGACCTGTTCGCTCGCCGGCGAGGCCGCGCGCACGCCA
>CAYYEE010000824.1:0-1735 GCA_964470775.1 uncultured Planctomycetota bacterium
CTGGGAAAAGCGCCACGTGGAGTTCCGTACCCAGCTGGAGCTGGGCCGGGCGCAACTGGGACAGGGCAAGCTGGATGAGGCGGCGGCTTCCTTCCGCGCAGCGGCGGCGATGGCGCCTGGACGGCCCGAGGCGCACTACAACCTGGGCGTTATCTACGAGCGGGAGGGCCGGGAGGCCGAGGCGCGCAAGGCGTTCGATGAGGCGGGGCGGCGGGGCATGGCGCGGGAGTAGGCGCGGCTGCGCGCTACGCGCTGGGGGTATCCGTCGGGTACGAGCCCATGATCCACACGCGGCCGGCGCGTTCGGCGTCGGCGATGGCGCCCATGACCCGGGAGTCGAGACGGGAACCCATGAAGTCGAGCTGGAAGTAGTACTCGCCCAGGACGCGGCGCGAAGGCGTGGAGGCGATGCGCGTAAGGTTGATCTTGCGGATGGCAAAGGGAGCCAACATGCGGTAGAGCGCGCCTGGCGCGTCTTTGGCGAGTTCGACGAGGATGGACGTGCGCGAGGGTTGGACGAGGGGCTGGTCGCGGCGGGCGGCGGCGATGTAGCGGATGTGGACGTCCTCGGCGGCGTTGACCACGACTTCGGCGCAGTAGCGCAGGCCGCGGCGGGCCATGCCCACCGGGTCGTGCGCGTCGTGCATGGCGGCGCGGGTGGAGGTCTCGACCGGGAAAAGGGCGGCGTCGGCTTCGCCGCCGATAGCCTCGACCGCCTTGCTGACGGACGGGCAGGAGACGGGCGAGGCCTGGAGGTGGAAGCGTTCGGCCAGCCGCCGGAAAGCGGTGAGGCTGTGATTGTCCGCGTCCGGCACGATGGCGACCTTGCGCAGGTCCAGCGGCGCGGCGTCTTGAGGAGTGGCGGGCGGCGGCGAGGGGTCGTCGCTGGTGGGGTCGGGCAGCACGGCGAAGAGGGCATGGGCGGCTTCGTGGATGTCGCGGGGGTCGTCGCCGAAGCCGGTCCTGGGCGAGGCCATGTACTCAGTGACCGCTTTCCTCTCGCCGCTGAGAATCAGGCCGCGCAAGTGAGACAACTCCTCGATGGCTAGATCGAGCAGCTCAACGTTGAGGGGGTTGGCGGTCTGAATCTCGCCGTAGAGGTCGGCGTCGAAAGAGGCCATGCGGCCCAGGAGCAGGAGCAGACAGCGGCTGAAGGGCGTAGAGAGCGTGGCGAGGCGGTTGAGGTCAAAGCCCCGGCGCATGGCCACGCGGCCCAGGGCCGTGACCGCGGCGTGCGAAAGCCCCTGCGACAGGGCCATCATGGCGTCGTGGTCGGAGGCGGCCATCTCGATGACGTTGGCGCCTCGGCGGCGGAGCAGGTCCATGAGGGCGCGCGAGCGGGGGCCGGGCCGGGTGGGCACGACCGCGATGTTCTGGCCGCGGGGGGGCAGCACGGGCGCGTAGAGAGGATGGATGCCCAGGAGCTCGATGTCGTCGCGGTTGAGGGCCAGCATGGCCTGCTCGATCGGCGCCTTGAGCGACCCCAGATCGCAGAGAAGAGCGCCTGGCGACAGCATGGCGCCATAGCGCTGGACCAAGGCGGGCAAGGTGTGGATGGGTGTCGAAAGGACCAGGACGCCAAGGCTGGCCAGGTGGGGGCGGAGGCTTTCGCCCACTTGACCCATGCCGTCTCCTGGGGGGACGCGGATATGGCGGTAGCCTGGGGCGTTGGCCAGGGCTGGCGCGGCCGGGGACCGGCCAAACCCGATGACGGAGAGGCCCTCCTCAAGGAAGA
>CAYYEE010000825.1:0-1734 GCA_964470775.1 uncultured Planctomycetota bacterium
TGCGCTGGTAATCCGTGGCGTAGACGGTGATGCCCATCTCTTCGAGTTCGTTGATGTAGGGGAGCTGGTTTTCGCCGTTGCGCGCGACATAGACGATGTTGAAACGGTCCTTGAGTATCTTGAGGGTTTGGAACCAGCGGAACTCGCCGGCGGCGCGGTCGTGCATGGGGAGGAAGGGGAGGATGCAGAGCAACTGGGGCCGGCCGTCGGTGGGGCGGTGGTCGTACATGTTCTCGCGTTTGGTGGCGAGGACGCCGGCCCACTTGGCCACGAAGCGGGGCTTGTTGCGCTCCTGGAGCTGCTGGGAGCGGCTGTTTTTTTCGGCCTTGCCGGCGGTGCCGCCTTCGAAGTGGACGACTTCGGCGCGGGGCTGGTAGAGGACCTTGTAGCCGGCCTTGCGGGCGGCGAAGCAGAGGTCCGTGTCTTCCCAGTAAGCTGGGGCGAACTGCTCGTCGAGGCCGCCGGTCTTGTCGATGACGTCGCGTTTGACGTAGAGACAGGCGCCTGAGCCGTAGTCCACTTCGCGGACCTGGTTGTACTGGTGGCGGCGGGGGTCGTCGTATTTGCCAATGTTCCGGCCCGATGCGTCGCGGAAGATTTCGCCGCCGGCTTCCTGGAGGCGGCCGTCGGGGAAGAGGAGCTTGGGGCAGACGACGCCGACGTCGGGGGAGGAGTAGGCGGTGTCTTGGAGGGCGTTGAGCCAGCCGCGCTTGACTTGGGTGTCGTTGTTGAGCATGACGACGTCGTGGTCCGGGTAGGCGCGGAAGACCTGGTTGTTGGGCACGACGAAGCCGAGGTTCTCGTTGTTCCAGATGACGTCGACCTGGCCGCCGAGGGATTGGAGGTATTCGCGGGTTCCGTCGGTGGAGGCGTTGTCAACGACGCAGATGCGGTGGGGCACAAAGGTGTTGGCCTGGACGGCCTCGATGGATTTCTGGAGCAGGTCTTTGCGGTTCCAGGTGACGATGCCGATGACGACAGGGCGCCTGGCTTTGCCTTCCTGGCGGTGGGCGAAGATGAACCGGGCGGCGTTTTCGACGGTGCACTTGTCGAAGCTCTGACGGTACTCCTGCTCGCGGCGCGAGAGGTCGAGGATTTCTTCGTTGGTGACGCCCAGATGGCGGTTCATGGCGAGTTGGTAGAGCATTTCCCAGAAGTCGGCGCCGCGGTCGAGGGCTGGGTCGCGGTTGACGATGTTGATGCCTTGCTCTTGGGCGCGGCGGGTAATCTCGGCGTTGGGAAAGTAGGTGAGGCGGCTCATGCTGATGCCCCAGCGGAACGGGTCCTCGGGGTCGTCGCGCTTGTCCATTTCGCAGAGCATGCGCAGGGTTTCGCGGCGGTCTTCGTCTGTCTCAAAGGGGTTGGCGGTGATGAGGTCCACTTGGACGCGGGTCGGGAATCGGCGGAGCTTGGCGAAGTCCTGGTGGAGGAGTTTGAGCGGGGTACGGCGGTGGAACACGTCAAAGAGGGTGCGTTCGCTGCCGCTCTGGACGCCGAGACAGAAGAAGCGGCAGCCGGCGTTGGTGAGGAGCTCGATGATGCGTTCGTCCACGCGGGAGGGGTGGATGAAGCACCAGAAGGGGAAGTTGATGTGCTGGGTGTAGGGGCCGACGAACTCTTTGACCCAGTTGTAGTCGAAGGTGAAGAGGTCGTCGTAGACGGTGACGGACTCCATATGAGGGAACTGTTCTTTGGCGGCGATGAGCTCGCGCATGACGTGGCCGACGGAGCGGC
>CAYYEE010000826.1:0-1731 GCA_964470775.1 uncultured Planctomycetota bacterium
GGCGGCGCGTCCGCGATGGCCTGGCGGCATAGTTCGGCGGCGAGGTCGAAGCGGCCGGCGCGCTCCCAGGCCGTGGCGGCGAGGAGGAGACATTGCGTTTTCATAGCGGGCGCGATGGGGGCTTGGGCTGCGCGGGTGAGTTGCTGCGCGGCGGCGTTCCAGTCGGCCTTTCGCATCAGGCCCAGCCCAGCGGCCATGAGTCCGGCGGGGGTCCGCGGCAGCTCGCGGCCTTCGGCGGCTGAGGACAAATCCGCCAATGCGGCGAGGGTGAGAGGGTCGGCGGGGGATTCTGCCGCGAGCGGGGCGAGGACGTTGAGGGCGGCGGCAAGTTCGCCCTTGGACGCAAGGCGCTGGGCGGCGTGGAGGCGGACGATGGCAACGCTTTCGGGGGGGGCGGCTTCGCAGGATTGGAGGGCGGCGGCGGCGAGGCCGGGCTGGTCCAGCAGAAGACGCTGGACCGCGACGGCGAGGCGGGCGAGTGGGGCCACGGAACTGGGTTCGCGCGCGAGCGCGTCCAGGCCGGGGGCGTTCTTGGCGTCAAGGGCCAGGGACGCGGCGGCCACGCCGTACTTGAGGGCGCTTCCCAGGCCGCCGCCGTCAAAGACGGCGGACATGTTTCTGAAGCTGGCCAGGGCTTGGGCGCATTGCTGCTGCTGGAACAGCCGCCAGGCTTGGCGGCGCTGGGCCAGGACGAGGAAGGGAGAGCCGGCGTTGGGCGTGGATTCGATGAGGATTCGCAGCTCGCGCTCGGCCAGGTCCGGGCAGCCTCGAAGCCAGAGCGTTTCGGCCAGGCCGTAGCGGCCCCGGCCGTCTGTGTCGGAGTAGCCGTATCTGTCGAGGAACTGGCGGTAGAGGACTGGGGTGGCCGCCAGGCGGAGGTCGTAGGCGATTTCGGCCAGGAGAAGCGAGGCGGCCTCGGCGCGCGGGTCGGCGGGCGCTGAGGTGAGCAGGCTGGCGAGGGGTTGCCGGGCTTGCGCTGGCCGGCCGTGGGCGATGGCGTCGCGGGCGCGGACCCAGAGGTCGGCGGGCGGCGCGGCGGGCGCTGCGATGGCCAGGGCCAGGCAGGCCGCGCCGCCAACGCAGGCGCGCTCAAGGATTCCGCGTGTTCTCAGCGGTGACACGGCAGATCCTTTCGATATCCTTGACGCGGCCGTCTCCCAGGACAAGGCGCAGCAGCTCGGCGCCGAGCTGGCTGGGCGAATGGAGGGGCAGGAAGAGGACGGAGCTGGAGGTTGTGAGGCGGCTGGCTTCGCCGGGCGGCGGGGCGCCCGGGGCGAGGGTGAGGCTGGCCCAGGCCGTGCGGGTTCCGCGGCGCGCGGCCATGTCGCGGGCGGTGTCCCAGATGGGGGGGATCTCGGCGACCCAGGGGGCGTCCGCGGCAAGGATGAGGACTACGCTTGCGGCCTTTGGCGACCAGGCCAGGCCGGCGGCGCGCGTGATCGCCGCGGCGAGGCCGGAGGCGGCGGCGCCGGCAGGGGGCGGCGCGGCTGGCGCGGCCAGCGCGGAGGCTACGGAGGAGGGCTCGATGCCGAAGTCGAGGGTATTGAGGCCGGACGGGTCGTAGACCACGCAGGCGAGCCGCAGGCGGGGGAAGACGGCGCGGACCTGATCGAGGGCGAGGAGGATGGAGGGCAGGCAGGCGCGGTTGTCGGGGGTGTCTTGGATGAGGAGGGCGAGGTCGAAGCCGCGCCGGCGCAGGAGGAGGACTTCGAGGGTGAAGGGGTCGTCCCA
>CAYYEE010000827.1:0-1713 GCA_964470775.1 uncultured Planctomycetota bacterium
CACGTTGCGATCCCGCCGTTGGCGGGCTGAGGCGCCATGTCCCCGCCGACGCGGTCTATTTTTCAACGGACCGCTAGGCGATGGCGAGGCCGGGAGGCCGAAAAAGACAGCCGCAAATGGGTGGGCAGGGGGATCCGGGCGCACCGCTATGCATACAACATCATCCTTTGCGGAGACGGGAGCGCGAAGCCGTTCGGCGATCCAACGGAGTCCATCGTCCGGCACACCCAGGGAAGCGCGGGCGGAACCACGGGTTGCTGCACGGCAAGGCGGTGGCCTCCAAGCGTGCTGGCGTCGAGTTTTTTTTGACGCCCCTGAGTACAAGCGGCTTCTTCGCGCGCAATCATTCCGGGGCGTCTCTGACGCCTGGTCCTGTCACACCTCCCTGGCGATCTAGAGACGGCTCGACACGGCGGCGGGGCTGGATGTGACGGAGTCGCGGGATGGCGCGAAGCCGTGAGAGGACGGATGGGAAGCATGGGAAACATGAGGGCGATGCTCTGGGACGTGGAGAGGAAACCATGAAGCTTCGCACGCTGGCATTCGCCGGTTTGTTGGCGCTGGCCGGTTCCCGGTCGTGGGGCGGCGGCGAGAACATCCTGGTCCGTATTGACTCGCCCGTTCCCCTGGACGAGCCGTGGCCCATCGCCTGCGGCGTGCCTTTTCCTCAGGGCGCGGTCAAGGGCGCGGGCGAAGTCTCCGTGGTGGATGGGCAAGGCAAGCCGGTCCCCTGCCAGGTGGACGTGACCGCCACGTGGTTCTCGGACCGGAGCGCGCGATGGGCGCTGGTCCATTTCCTCGGGCGGCCTGACGGACGCTACGCCGTGCGCACGGGCGCGGCGCCGGCGGCGGGCGAGGGCGGGCTGCGCGTCACGGAGACGCCGCAGGGCGTGACCATCTCCACGGCGGGCGCGGAGTTCTTTGTGGCCGCGCAAGACGCCTTGCCCACGCGCGCGGCCATGGGCGGCCGCGCGCTGATCCAGGACGCGGGCCGCGGCGCGTATGTCGTGGACCAGAAGGGCCGCGTGGCGCGCCTGGGCGGACCGGCCAGCGCCATGCAGACCCGGTTCTTGGCGCGCGGGCCGTGGTGGACCGTGATCCGCAAGGAGGGGTGGTACGTCACGGATCAGGGCGCGCGGCTGGCCCGGGGCGTGGTGTGGCTGCACTTCCACGGCGGCGCCGCGTCCGTGAAGATCGTGCATCGGCTCATCCTGACCGAGGACACGAACGAGGTCTGGTTCAAGGACATCGGCCTCGACTTCGCCACGCCGGCCACGGGCGAGCGGGACGCGGCCTTTGCCGTCAGCCGCGACGCGGCGGCCAAGCCTGTCACGGCGCGGTTGGGCGCCGAGGACTCGGCGTGGATGCTGCAAGAGGACTTCCCGCATTTCATGTCCACGGCGTCGAAGTTCGTGGTCCGCCGCAAGAGCGCGGCCGGCGAAGAGGAGCTGGCCTCGGGCGCGGCGTGCGGGGACTGGATGGACGTGTGGAGTGAAGGCGGCGGCGTGACGCTGGTGGTGCGCCATCTGCCCGAGCAGTTCCCCAAGGAGCTGGAGGCGGCGCCGGGGCGAGTCACGGCGCGGCTGTGGGCGGGGCGGCCGGGTCGCGAGCTGGATTTCCGGGCCGCGACGCTGATGAAAGATTACTGGGGCGAGTGGGCCAAGTACTCTTCGCTGACGGCGGAGGAGCTGGCGTCTTTGCCCAGCAACGCGC
>CAYYEE010000828.1:0-1711 GCA_964470775.1 uncultured Planctomycetota bacterium
TCCGCCCCTCCGGCGCCACCACCAAGAACAACCCCTACTACCTCATCCGCGGCGCGCCCAAGAACGCCGTCACCTCCGACTACAACGTCCTCTTCTCCCCCATCCCCAGCCACACCCGCATCGGCGTCATCACCAACGCCATCCGCGAACCCCTCATCACCGCCGACAGCCTCGACGACTGGCGCCGCCAGACAGGCCAGGACGCCCACAGCATCGCCGCCGACCCCCTGTTTGAAGACCTCGCCAAGGGCGATTTCCGCCTCAAACCCGGCAGCCCCGCCCGCACCGCGGGCAAAGGAGGCAAGCCCGCTGGCGCGCCCAGCCTGGCGCAGTGAAAGGAGACCAGCCTGTTCGACCATCCCTATGACTTCGACCCTACGTGCGGCTATACGATCGAAGACCTGAAGCGCGTCGAGCCGCCCCAGCCCGAGCCCGAGGATTTCGACGCCTTCTGGCGGGCCACCCATGACGCGGCGCGGCGGATGCCTCTGGGGATCACGCGAAGACGGTTGTGGAGCCCCTCCGAGGACGTGGAAGTCTATGAGGTGGCCTATGACTCCTGGAACGGCGTTCGCATCGGCGGCTGGGCCGTCCGCCCCAAAGCCTCGCGCGGCGGCGCGGTCGTCGGCCACGGCTATGGGGGCCGGTTGTGGTTCGACATGGAAGGCCCGCTGAAGAACCTCACGCGCATCTACCCCTGCCTGCGCGGCTTCAACCTCTCCGCCCACAAAGATATCCCCTGGCAGCCCCAGAGCCACGTCCTCCACGGCATCCAGAGCCGCGAGCGCTACGTCCTGCGCGGCTGCGCCGCCGACCTGTGGCTGGCCGCCAGCGTCCTGCTGGAAATGTGGCCCGACACCGCCGCCAACCTCTGCTACTTCGGCGGCAGCTTCGGCGGCGGCATGGGCGCCTTGGCGCTCCCCTGGGATAACCGCTTCCGCGCCGCCGTTCTCAGCGTCCCCACCTTCGGCCACCACCCCCTGCGCCTCAAGTTCAAATCCAAAGGCAGCGCCGAAGCCGTCCGGCTCTACGCCGCCGAACACCCCGAGGTCACCGCCGTCCTGCGCTACTTCGACGCCGCCACGGCCGCGCGCCGCATCGCCATTCCTGTTCTGTGCGCCCCCGCGCTCTTCGACCCCACCGTCGTCCCGCCCGGCCAGTTCGCCGTGGCCAACGCCCTCAACAGCCAGTCCAGGCTCTTCATCCTCCCCGCCGGACACTTCTCCGCCTATCCAGGCGCCGAAGAGAAGACCGCCGAGTTCAACGCCCTCACCGAGTCATGGTTGGCCGGCTGACCCCCGCCCCAGCCTCCCACTGTAGTGTTTCAAGAAATAGCTTTGCTATCTCTGAAACACTACATGACACAAACCCGGCGCTTGACGCGTCCAAAGTATCGAGTTAGCCCGCCCTGTGGTGTTTCGGAAATGCAAGGCATTTCCGAAACACCACACTACTTTCCATCAACGCAAAGGCCGGCCCTCCCAAGGAAGGCCGGCCTTTCCATCGGATCGCGACAACGGCTATGCCTGCGGCTTGGGAGGTTCCTCGGCTTTGGGCTCTTCCGCCTTTGGCGCCTCAGCCTTGGGCTCCTCGGCCTTGGGGGCCTCGGCCGCCGGCGCCGGGGTTTCCGCCTCTTCCGGCTCAGGCTCCAAGTACACTTCCGTCATGTCCGCCCCGTCCACGTCCTTGCGCAGCAGACAATACAGGAAGG
>CAYYEE010000829.1:0-1709 GCA_964470775.1 uncultured Planctomycetota bacterium
TTCGCGGTAGCGTTCGGTGACGGACATGAGCATGGCGTTGACGATGCCGACGATGCAGACGAGGAGGGAGAGGGTGATGAGCCAGATGTCTTTGGCTTCGAGTCCGCCGGCGCCGCGGGGGTCTATTTTGTGTTTGACGAGGACGGTCTGGAGTTCGTTGTAGCTGGGGTCGGCGCGGTCGACGCGCTGGAAGCTGGTGATGAGGGCGTTGTTGGTCCAGATGGACATGAGGAAGGCGATGGCGAGGATGATGCCGCTCATGGTGATCATGGAACGCCAAAAGCGGATCTTGAGGCTCTTGAGGCTGATTTCGAAGGCTTTGCTCCAGGGCAGGGTGATTTGGCGCTGGACGCGCGGTCCCTGCTCCTTTTCAGTGAAAATGCCTCCTCGCTGGCGCATGGGGTTCCTCTCAAGTGTGGCCGCGCTGGGCGCGGGCTGGCAACATGATACCAATGAGGCCTTTTTGGGCAAGGGAACGGATGTATTGGAGGATGGAGACTTCGGCTTCCTTGCGGTTCAGTTTGTATTGGCCGGCGAAGCGGGTGATGATCTGACGGACGGTGTTCTGGCCGTCGCAGAGGTTCCACACGGTTGTGCCGAGTTCGTCGAGCCGGATGCGGCGGGGCTGGTCGGCGACGCGGAGGAGCTTGGCGAGGATGCGCGCCCACCGTGCTTGTCGCGGGGGGGCGGCGAGTGTGACGCAGCCATCGGGGGCGAGTTCGACGGTGAGAGCGGGGTTGTGGATGGGTTTGGAGTCGAGGGATTCTTCTCGGGTGACGCTGGCGGGGCGGCTGGGTTTGGTTTTGGGGGTGGCCTTGTCTGCCGGCTGGCAGGCGCGCGCGTGCTCCGGTGGGGCGCGACGGTCCCTGCGGCGGGCGGCGTGGGCGCGTCCGCGGCGTTGGGCGGTTTTTTCAGGGTGTGGGTCAGTCATGGCAGTGGATGGAGTCGCAGAAGGGTTCGGCGCCGCTGAGGCGGTCTTCGGGGGAGGCCCAGCGGGCGAGGTAGATCTTGTCGGCGTCGGGGCATTGCCAGACGCGGGCGAAGAAGCGGCGGCGGACTTTGAGCAGGGAGCGGAGGCCGGTGACGCGAGGGCGTCCGGTCAGTTTGAGAGCTGGGTGTCCGCGGTAGGTCTCTTCGGCGAGGGCGAATTGCCAGGGTTGAAGTTCGCGGTGGAGGGTGTCGCCGAGCCACTGGCGAAGGGTGCGGTTTCGGAGTTGGAGGCTGGCGAGGTTGAACTTGGCGGCGATGGCTTCGCTGGAGCGGCTCTGGAAGGCGAGTTCGACGCGCTGGAGGTTGAGGGTGTGGCGGGCGAGCTGAAAGTCTTCCTGTACGGCGCAGGTGAGGTCGTAGACGGCCCAGGTGGCGCGGCCGGCCTGGGGATGGTCTTGGAAGGAGGCGAAAACCTTGTCGGCGATGCGCTCGATTTTCTCGGCGGGGCGGCCCATGAGGCATAGGAGGGTGATGCGTTTGCAGGTGGGGCAGTAGGAGAGGAGGTTGACGGCTCGGACGTCGGCTTTCCATCCGAAGGCGGTGGCTTGGAGGCCTTGGGGCGCGGCGAAGTTGAGGTCGCGAGTGGCGGTGAAGGGTTGTTTGCGCTTGTCGGCGGCGCGCTGGAGTCTGTGGATGAGGTTTTCGGTCATGGCGGGGAGGTCGGCGCGGGAGCGGCCGCGCTGCCAGCGGATTTCGATTCGGGCCATGTCGTCGTCGTC
>CAYYEE010000830.1:0-1708 GCA_964470775.1 uncultured Planctomycetota bacterium
GCAACGCCTGGCGCCGCTTGGGGGCCCGGCGCAGCGCCTTCATGGCCCGCCGAATCTCCGCGATCTGTTCCGCGCTCAACGTCCTGCCGCCAAAGCGCGCCTCATAGAACAGCCATGTCACCCGCCGCGCGCCCTCCAGCGCCGGTCCGCCCTCGGCCACCACCTGCTCCGCGAACTCCGCCGGCGTCACGGGCTCCGCCCGCACATACCCCTTGCGCTTCAGCAGACGTATCATGTCCGCGTAGAACCTCACCTTCTGGCGCAGCTTGCGCTCTCGCCGCTGGCGCTCGGCCCTTTGCTTGCGCCGCAACACCGCCGCCAGCAGCCCCAGCGCCGCGATCAGGATGACCGCCGGCCACACCGACATCTTGAACCGCCCCACCATCTCCCCGAACACATCCCCCAAGTCCCCGCGCAACAACGCCTCGTTGCCCAGCGCCCGCCAGATGGCGTACGTCATCAGGCCATGCAGGAACTCCTTGGGCTTCTGCATGAAACTGTAAAACGCCCCCTGCTTCTCCCGGTCAAAACTGATGACGTAATTCACCCACACCCGGTCCAGGAAGTCCGCGATCCCCCGCGCCCACTGCCACCCGCTCTGGCCGCCCGGCGCCAGCGACCGATCCGATGGCGGCGTCGGGTCAAAGGGAACCCACCCCGCGCCGGGCAGCATGACCTCCACCCACGAGTGGGCGTCTTTCTGGCGCAGCACCAGACACTGCCCAAACCCGTTCCACTCGCCGCCCTTGAACCCGTTGACGAGGCGCGCCTCCACGCCCACGCACCGCAGCATCAGCGCCATCGCGGACGCGAACAACTCGCAGTTGCCTTCCTGGGCGCGGAAAAGGAAGTCATCCACGGGTTCCACGCCCGGCTCCGGGTTCAGTTCCAAAGTGTAGCGGAAGTTCGCCGGATCCGACAGGTAGTCGCAAATCCTCTGCGCCCGTTCGAGCTCCGTCGGCGACTCCTCCCACTTCACCAAGCGCAACGCCAGGTCGTGCACGCGCTCGGGCAGCGTGTCGGGCAGTTGCAGCCACGGACTAGCCGCGCGCTTCGCTGGCCGCGGCCTGGCCGCCGCCACGCGACGGACGGGCCGCTTCTCGACCGGCTGCGACGCCGCGGGCGATGGCAGGCGCGACTCGGTGACGTAGTTCAGCGCCGTCCGGCGGTGGACGCGCGTGCGGATGCTCCGCCCAAAGCCCGAAGCCAGCAGACGCGTCTCCGGCGGCGCCTGCAACCACAGCAGATCCGCCGGCGCGAACAGCGTGCGGCTCGCCAGCGGCTCCAGCGAAATCTCGCACCGGATGCGGCTGCCCTGTTGCTCGGGGGGCGCGGCCTCGGGCAGGCCGGCGGCAGTCATGGTGTCGGCGCCGGACGCCTCGTCCTCTCTGGCCCTGCCGCCTCTGGCTCCGCCTCTCCCCCCGCCTCGACCGCCTCCCCCCCCGCCGTCTTCCACCCACTGCTCCGGCCGCTTCGCCGATGGGTTGAACCGCACCGGCTGCCCATGGGCCACGATCTCCGTCTCCGGCCACGCCGAGGCCGACCAACGCGAGCCGTCGTAATAATCCAGAGCCACTCCTCTGAACAGCAGGTCCGGCGGCGCGTAGCGCGGCGCGCCCTCCACGTCCACCACCCGCACGTTCATCACCCGCGCATAGCTCTGCTGAATCCGCGCGATGTCACCCAGCCGCACCGACTCGGAGAACCC
>CAYYEE010000831.1:0-1700 GCA_964470775.1 uncultured Planctomycetota bacterium
GTATATCGTCCGTGCCCGTGGCTCGCGCCGCCTCGCGCTCCGGCCAAAGATCGGTCAGCGCCTCGGTGGTACGCCGTGACGGCGATCGACTACTACTCGCGATATCTGCTGTCCCTGAGGTTGACGCCGAGCTACTGCGCGCTGGAGGCGATTGAGGCATTGAAGGAGGCGCGGGCGGAGGCCGAACGGATCCACGGGCCGCTGACCAAGACGCCGTTCCTGGTCACCGACAACGGCCCGTCGTTCCTCGCGCGGCGGTTCGCGGCGTTCATCAAGGAGAGCTACGCTTACGTGCGCATCCAGTACCGCACGCCGACGCAGATCGGGCTCCTGGAGCGTTTCCACGCCACGCTGAAAGAGGAGGAGGTGTACTGGCGGTTGTACGACAACCCGGCCCACGCGCGGGAGTGCCTGGCGGAGTTCCGGGAGCGTTACAACACCCGGCGGCCGCTTCCTCTTGAATTCGGAACCAAGACACGCTGCTGACGACCATCCGCGAGCGTTGGTGGGAAACGGTCGTCAAGAACGGGGCAACTCCTCGCAGAGGAGGCGCATGTTCGCCTTCTCCCACCGCAACGCCCAGTCATGATCAGGGTGGCGGCGCAGAGCGGCCCGGAAATCGCTGTCGTGGGGCCTGGGGTGGTTGGGAGGCTGCAGGGCGTGCAGCATTTCGTGGTAGATGACGTAGGCCAAAAAGCGCGAGGGCGTCTCCGGGCGGTCAAGGATGGGGCTAATGGTGATGACGTCGGCGTGGCGGAGGTAAGCGCCGAGTCGGCGGACGCGCACCCTGCGGCGCGGCGACACTCGGCTCCACGTGATGGCGCTGGCCACTTGTCCGGCAAAAAAGGCGTCGTTGACTTGCTGAGCCAGTTCGGCCAGATCGTGGAATCGGCCTCGCGCCAGCAGCTTGCGCGGACGCGGCGTGGGCGCGGGGCGCGGGCACGAGGAGATGAACCCGCGGATTTCGGCCGGGCAGCCGCGCTTGGGGTGGGCGATCCAGTCGGCCAGCGCTCGCAACGTTGCTTCGTCAGCGGCCAGGAACTCTTCGTTGATCCTTAGCCGGCAGAGGTTCCCGGCATAGGCGAAGCTGACGAACCTTGAGCGGTTGTGGGTCACCGTGAGGCGCACGGCCTGGCGCGATGCGGCTTCGAGAAGGACCCGCGCCTCTTCGGCCGAACGAACGCGACGATGGGGGGCGGGGAGGGGTGGGCGTGGATTTTCCATGCCGCGCGACTATAGGGCGCGCGGCGGCGCGTGTCAACATTGACACCCGGCCGCGCGACGGAATACGCTATCAAGTCATGGCGGGCCGCATCCTCGCGAAATAGGAGCTTCCCCAATGAAGAAGGACTCGAAGGATTTTCTGCGCGCGTTGCTCGACACGCCCGGTGTGTCGGGTTTTGAGCAGCCGGTTCAGGACGTCGTGCGCAAACGCCTGAAAGGCTTGTGCGACGACCTGCGCACGGATGTCAACGGGAACGTGGTCGCGTCGCTGAATCCCAAGGCTTCGCTCCGCGTGTTGCTTGACGGCCATGCGGATGAGATCGGCCTGATGGTCAGCCACATTGACGACAAGGGTTTTATCTATTTCGTCAGTGTGGGCGGCGTGAACGCGGCGTTGACCCAGGGCGAGCGGGTGCTGCTTCACGGCGCGGGGGGGCCTGTAACGGGGGTGGTGGGGACCAAGCCCATTCACCTGG
>CAYYEE010000832.1:0-1697 GCA_964470775.1 uncultured Planctomycetota bacterium
GGGATAGGATGCGAGGGGGCAAGGAAGGAGCGAGGAAGGAGTTTTGGGTATCGAGCGGGAAATGGAGTGGCTGGGCCGGATGCTGCTGATCCGGCGGTTCGAGGAGAAGATAGACGCGCTGTTCGCGAGGGGCGCGATCGGGGGGACGTCGCATCTGTGCGTGGGGCAGGAGGCGTGCGCGGTGGGGGCCATCGCGGCGTTGCGGGGCGAGGACATGGTGGTGAGCAACCACCGGGGCCACGGGCATCTGCTGGCCAAGGGGGGGGACCCGAAGCGGTTGATGGCGGAGCTGCTGGGCAAGGCGACGGGGTATTGCCGCGGCAAGGGCGGCAGCCAGCACGTGATGGACCGCGCCATCGGGTTCATGGGGTCGAACGGCATCACGGGGGGGGGCATTCCCATCGCCACGGGGCTGGCCCTGGCGCAGAAGCTGCGAAGGACGGGCAAGGTGGTGATGTGCTTTTTCGGCGATGGGGCACAGAACCAGGGGACGTTCCACGAGTCGCTGAACATGGCGGGGGCGTGGAAGCTGCCCATCGTGTACGTGTGCGAGAATAACCTGTACGGCATGTCGGCGCGGGTGCAGGACATGACGGCCGTGGCGCACATTTACGAGCGCGCGGCGGCGTATTCCATGCGCGGGGTGATGAGCGACGGGATGGACGCGGCGCTGGTTTACGAGGCGGTGGCGCCGTGCGTGGAGGCGGCGCGGGAGGGGCGGCCGTCGCTGGTGGAGCTGCTGACGTATCGGTACCTGGGGCACTCGAAGAGCGATTTGCGGGTGTACCGTTCGCGCGAGGAAGAGGAGGCGTGGAAGGCGAAGGACTGTATTGCGCGGTCGCGCCAGCGTCTGGCCGGGGCGGGGGTGGCGGAAGCGGAGCTGGACCGGGCGGACCGCGAGGCGCGGGAGGCGGTGGAAGCGGCGTACCGGGAGGCGGTGGCGGCGCCGGTGGCGGGGGAGGATGTGGCGCTGGGGCTGGCGTGAGGGGGGCGCGCGGGCCGCTCGGGGATGGAGCCGAGGGACGCTGTGGATGGGATGGAGGGCGCAAGGGCGTTCTGGAGGGACTGCTGTGAGCAATATGGCGAAGCAACCTGTGGTCTGCATGGCGGGGTGTGGGCAGCGCGTGATAACGCCGCCGGTGGGGGTGTCGCTGGCGGGGTATTTTCACGACCGCGTGGCGACGAGCGTGCGCGATGATCTGATGGCGCGGGCGATGGTGATGGAGCACGAGGGCGCGCGTTTGGCGCTGGTGTCGTGCGACTTGATCTGCATGAGCGAGGAGGTGGCGGGGGCGGCGAAGGCGCTGATCGAGAAGGAGGCGGGGATTCCGCCGGAGCGGGTGTTGATCGGCGCGACGCACACGCACACGGGGCCGGAGATTCGGCCGGGGTCGGTGATTTCGCGGAACGAGGAGTATGTGGCGGGGCTGCCGCGGCGGATCGCGGACGCGGTGGGGGCGGCGGCGAGGAATATGTTCCGGGCGACGCTGCGGCCGGGGCGGGCGGTGTGCGAGGGGTATGCGTTCAACCGGCTGTTCCGCATGAAGGATGGGACGGAGGTTTTCGGCCGGGGAGGGGATCAGGTCGTGAAGGTGGCGGGGCCGGTTGATCCTGATTTGCAAACGCTGAGCGTGGTGGACGAGGAGGGGCGGTTGCGGGCGATGGCGGTGAACTTCGCGCTGCACGCGGATGTGATC
>CAYYEE010000833.1:0-1697 GCA_964470775.1 uncultured Planctomycetota bacterium
TGATAAAGCGCTCGACGTCAGGGTAGGAGGCGGGGTCATAGGGCTGCAAGCCGGGCAGCGTGGCCGTGGCCTGGGTCCAGCGAGGCGGGGTGATGGCTGCGACGGGCTCGCCGTAGACGGCCTCGGCGCGCGCGGCGCCGACGCTGTTCGAGAAGTCGAGCACGGTCTCCGAGGTCCGGCTGGCGCCTGTGCCGCAAGCCTCGGCGCTGGAGCTGGAGGGGATCCAGAACTCCTCGTTGGGGCCGAAGTCCTGAACGCCGGCTTCCTTGGGCCAGTCGTGGAACTCCACAATGCCCGCGTCGGCGTCGACCACCATTTTCTTAGGGAAGCGCTGCCACATGCCTGTCTGGTAGCCAAGGAAGCCGCCGCTGATGCCGCGCATAGACACCGCGCCCGAAGCGCGCTGGCCATTCACGAAGGGCTTGCCGGCCACGTAGATGGCGGCGCGGTCCGGCGACCACTGACGCAATTCGCTCTTTGAGGGCGCAATCACTTCCTGGCCGTCCAACTCCCAAGCCACCTGTCCCAAGCCGCCGGGCTTTGCGCGCAGGCGGAAGCCGTAGCTCACCAGACGGTCGCTCCAGGGGCTGCCTGTGAAGGTGATCTGCCGCCAAACCTTGAGGAAGGCTTTGCCTTTAAACGCCTCGATTCGCATTTCGCCATAGGCTGGCCGCGCGCCAGCTTTGTCCTGAAACCATCCCTGGACCTTGACGACGGCGCTCATGGGTCCGTTGCTTTCGATGCTGACGCCGGGTTTGAAGACGCCGCTCGCCTCGCCATCAAGGACCATAGAGCACATCTGCCCTTTCTCGCCCTCCCACCAGAGATCGCCGGGCTTCGACGCGTCCACAACCCGCTCGGCGTCATCGAAGCGCCCGTCGCCATTGCGGTCGAGAAAGACTTCGCCGGGCACAGTGGCGGCCTTGCGGCTGACGCGGGCCAGCATCGGGCCCGTGCAAATCTCGATGCAGTCGGGCTTCTCCACGGCGAGATCGGGCTGGATGGTCGCGCTCGCAGGCTTGGCCCCCACCTCGACCGCGTAAAAGACGAAGCCGTTCGCGGGGCAGTCAGCCAGGAAGTCAACTTGCAGCCACTTGAGGCTCTTGTCCGGCCACACGTTCATGACGCGGAACTGGGCGTCCACGGGCTTGCCGTCTGGCCCGAAGAGCCGCGCCGGGGCGTCTGGGGTGAAGACGCCTTTAGGCAAGGGCACGCCGAGGCGCACGGGGAAGGCCTGACGCAGAACGCCGCTGCCGTCCTCGACGCCGATGGGGATCCGCGCTACGCCGTTGACGACCTTAGCCTCAGCCGCGTCGGCCAGCGCTCGGACAAAGGGCCTCTCACGTTCGCCCGCCGCCAGTTCGGCGGCAAGGTCCGCCTCCATCTGCTTCACACGCTCGCCGATCACTTCGACGGCAGTCTCGTGCTTGTGGATGGGCTTGCCGGTCACTGGGTCCAGAGCCTCGATGGACAAGCGGTAGGACCCGTCCGGCATGCCCTGCATGGGGATGGCGACCTCGCGGTCAAAGGTTCTGCCGCTGGGCACGCCGATCTCGACGTCCTCCGTCACCGTCCCCGAGTAGACCGTGAGCCCGTCTTGGTTCCTGGCCGTGATGCGGAAGGAGATGCGCGGTTTCAGGCCCTTCATGCCGGCCGCTGAATCGAACATCCCCCCCACCATCCTGGCCCTGATGGAG
>CAYYEE010000834.1:0-1694 GCA_964470775.1 uncultured Planctomycetota bacterium
GCTGCTGGCGCCGGCGGTGGCGCTGATGCTGTTGGCGGGCTATGACAGCTTTTCGGCGTGGTGGGTGTGCTATCGCCAGCATGCGGGTTTTTCGGCGATGTTCGGCCGGAGCTACTGGCCGTGGTTGTGGATGGGGCTGGTGGACGCAGGGGTGTTCGCGGGTCTGCCGCTGGTGTGCGTGGGGGCGCTGGCGCTGGCGCGGCAGGGGCGGGCGTGGCTGCGGGGCGCGGCGCGTCCGCAGGCGCTGTTGTGGGCTTTGGCGTTGCTGGTGGCGCTGCTGGCGGTGTCGGGCAAGAACCGGGGCGAGACGGCGCGTTTGTGGATGATCTTCATGCCGCTGGCCGGGGTTGGCGGGGCGGCGTTTCTGAGTGGCGAACGCCAGCCGCGCTGGCTGGGGCCGGCGCTGCTGGCGGCGATGTTTGTTCAGACGCTGGCGATGCGGGTTTCGCTGGAGGTGTTGAAGATCGGCTGAACTTGTTCGAGGGCTTGCTATGATCCGGAAACTGAGTGAAGCGTTCGAGCGTCTAAGATTGCGCGTGACCGGGCGGCTTGCGAAGGCGGCGACCAAAGTCGTTAAACCTCCGCCCAAGCGCCAGAAGCGCGCCAAACGCCGGCGCTGAACACATGGCGGCCCCAAGATGATGAGCTATACCGCAACAGGGAAGGATGGGAGATGAAGAAGAAGGAAATCGAGGAGCCGATGGCCGCGACGTCCATCGGCCGGCGGGAGGAACGTCTGGCAAAGATGGAGAAGATGCTGGACGCGATGGCCAAGGACCTCCCCAAGTGGGACCGGAAGACGTTCGATAAGATCGTGGAGGAGGCGAAGGCGTATCCGCAACAGGCGCTGAGGATTCTGTGCAAGCGGCTGGCGGGCAAGGACGACGCGGCGCGAGCGGTGACGGCGCGCGTGCTGGCCAAGATGGAAGGGCCGGAGCTGGTGGAGCGGATGAAGGCCGTGATCTTTGACGTGACGCCGGACGCGGCCAAGGCGCAGGCGTTCGAGATTTTGAAGCTGCACGGCGCGGCGCCGGCGCAGGATGAGCTGGAGATGAGCCTGCCCAACGCTAGGGAGCTGGCGGCGCGCATGCCCGAGCGCGTGCGCGACGACCTGGCCGCGGGCAAGGCGGACGCGGCGGCGGAGCGGTTCAAGGCGCTGAGCGCGGCGCAGCAGGCGGTGCTGATTCACAGCTTGGGCCAGGACGCGCCGGAGCTGGCGGCGGCGCTGTTCGACAAGGTGGCGGAGCTGACGCCGGCGGTGTCAGAGGCGGTGATTGTGTGCGTGGCGGGCAACACGCTGGGCGCGGCGGCGGGCGTGGTGGCCCGGCTGGCGGGCGCCGTGTCGAAGGAGTTGCAGAAGACGGCCAAGCGGGCGCTGTTCGACTTGAAAGCGGCGGGAGTGGCCGTGCCCGAGATCGCGGCGCCGGCGCCGGCTCCGCGGCCCGCGGCCAAGCCGGCTTTGGCCGACAACGAGTTGCCGGTGTTCAAGGCGTGCGTGAGCCAGCGCTCGCAGGACGATCTGTGCTTCTTGACGCTGGCGCGCGAGCGGCCGGACGGCCGGCTGAAGGTGCTGTCCGTGGTGGTGGACTTCTGGCGCGGCGGGCTGCGCAACGCGGGCTTTCGGCCCGATATGAGCAAGTCCGCGTTCGCCAAGACGCTGAAGAACTGGGAACGCGAGCAGCCGGTGAAGGACG
>CAYYEE010000835.1:0-1686 GCA_964470775.1 uncultured Planctomycetota bacterium
CCGACGAGGACGCCGCGCTTGCCGCTGGAGATTGCCACCGCTTTGCCGCTCGTGGACATGCCCGGCCCTCCTATGTCCCCGACTCGGAGGTCTCGCAGGCCTCCTGGTCGGCGACCTCGTTGATCCAGCCGAGTACGAGTTCCCCATCGGCGTCCCAGTGGGCGTAGCCGAACGTGGCGGGGATAATGTAGCCCACGGACGGCCGCTGCCACTTGTGCGGCGAGGCGACGGGGTCGACGGCGCTGGCCAGTGTCTCGCCGCTCACCGGGTCGGTCACGTCGTAGGTCCAGGTGGCGGGGTTCTCGTCGTCGCCCTGCTCGCCGCCGTACTGCTCAAGCTTCACCGGAAAGAGGATGGGCAGGTTCCCCAGCCGGACGACCGCCCACTGGACGCCCGTCCCGCCCTCGCGCCAGAGGATGACCGCCGAGCCGTAGGTCGCGGCCTTGAGGTTCCCCGTGACGCTGTCCTCGATTTCCGCGAAGCGCGGCTCGTTCTCCTCGTCCGGCACGTTGAGCTTCACCTGGCAGAGGCCCGCCACCACGGCGCGGCCGAGCTTGCCGGAGGCGACCGGCTCGACCAGGATGCCGAACTTGCTCCGGTGCTTGTCTTCGTCGGGCTTCACGCCCTTCATGACCACCCGGTGCCGGAACTCCCGGTCGTTGTCGTCCGGGCCGATGACGAGGCCGTCCAGGCCCACCACGGCGAACTGTTCCAGGTCGCCGCCCGCGTTGTTCCGCACATAGACGATGCCGGTCTTGGTGTCGTGCTGCTTGTACTCGCCCTCCATGCCGACGGTGCGGTTGCGGTAGTCCGCGGCCGCGTCGATGAAGGCGTTGTAGGCCGCCGCCGGGATGCGGAGCGGAGTTCCCCGCGCTACTTTCTTGAGGTCGTCTCCGGCCATGGCTATCCTCCGATCCCCAGCGCGCCGAAGTTACCGTCGGGGTAGACCTTCTCGACGTAGGCCGCCACGGGCTTCTTGATGATCTGCTTCTTGTCGTTGTCCACCTCGGGCGCGTACTGCACCCAGAGGTACTCCCAGCCCTTCTTGGAGATGGGGCCGATGTCGCCGACGCGGATGTCGTTCCGGTTGGGCTGGGCCGCGAACTTGAACGTGATCTCCCAGTCGTCGTCGTAGCCCGTGCCGCGCCGGGAGCCGGACGCTCCGAGGAAGAGCACTTCCCCGGCCGCGAAGCCCCGGAAGGAGCCGGAGTTCACCGTGCCGGTCACGCGGAAGAGGCCCACCCGGTAGCCGAGCGTGACCACGGATGCCGGAAGGTAGTGGGTCTCGGAGAAGTTGTAGACCGGGATGGTGATGTCCACGCCCTCGACGTTCTCGCCGTCGAAACCGATGGCCCCGCCGAGCTTGTCCGTAGCCGCCGGGCCGTACTTGCCGAGCGTCTGGATGGACTGCGTGATGTGTTGGGTGCCGCCGCCGGTGTCGAAGGAGAAGACCGGCTCCGGTTCCTCCTGCTGCTCGAACTCCTGCGCCTCGTAGCGGACGACGACCTTCCAGGTGTCGGTGTTGATGCGCTCGGAAATCTCGACGGACTTGCGGGGCATCCCGGCGTAGAGCGTGGGCGTGGACGTGAGCGCAGCGGACTTGACCTGCCCCTCGTCTGCGGCCTGGCGGACGATGTAAGGGATCTCCGCCGAGGGCTTGCTCGATACGACCTCGGTGCGTCCCTG
>CAYYEE010000836.1:0-1677 GCA_964470775.1 uncultured Planctomycetota bacterium
GCGTCGGCGGGGACATGGCGCCTCAGCCCGCCAACGGCGGGATCGCAACGTGTCTCCGGAACAGACGCGACATTTTCAAGAGGCTGTGAAGGTCCCAACCAGTGGCGGCGGCCCTCAATAAAGCAGGAACCCCTTGGTCGCCTCCACAAATCGCGCCCCGTCCTGGCACGCCACAGCCAGGTACTCCTCGGCCGACGCCTCGGCCAGTCGCGCCACGGTCCAGGGCCCGCACCCCATCCTCTTGTCAAACGACTCCTTTAGCGCCATCCGCTCCCCGCACAGTCGCGCCATCTCCTGCAACAAATGGAACATCGCCTCCACCGGCCGCAGCGCCCTGACGTCGATCAGCATCAGATGAACACCCGAGCATACCTCGCCCGCGTACTTGCTCTGCGCCGGCTGAAAAAACACCTCGCGGAACACCACCCCCGGCAACCCCAGCCCGTTCATCCTCGCCGCCAGCCTTTCACCGTCCAGGAAAGGCGCGCCCACGTACTCGAACGGCTTGCACGTCCCCCGGCCCTCGGACAGATTCGTCGCCTCCAACATCCACGTCATGGCGAACGCGTAGCCCGACTCCGCCGTCGGGATGTTGGGCGAAGGAGGAATCCACGGCAACCCCGTCTGAGCCCACAACATGTCACGCCGCCACGCGGCCACCGGCAGAACATCCAAATCCACATCCAGTCCCAGCGAGCGCCTCAGCCACAGCGCCAGCTCCCCCTGCGTCACGTGCAGCGTCATGGGCAGGTCCAGCGGAAACCACAACCGCGCCGCCGGTCCCTCCGGCGTCAAATGCGCCGCCGGCCCCGGCCGGTCCACCACCAACACCGCCGTCTTGGTCCCAGCCGCGGCCATCAGCGTCTGCGCCAGCGCGTGCTTGTAGGTATATGCGCTGTGCGAAATCTCTTGCATGCAATAGACAACGAGATCAACGGATTTGAGGAACTCCCTGGGAAACGTGTGCCCATCGCGGTAGTAGCTGAATACCGGCTTGCCCGTCCGCGCGTCCATAGTGTCCTCAAACTTGACCCCCGCCTGCAATTCCCCGCGCAAGCCGTGCTCAAGCCCCAAGAACCCCCGCACGTCCGCCTGCCCCAACAGCCACTCGCCCAGATTCCCCGCGCCCGGAACCCAGCTCGCCGCGCCCGTAATCACGGCAACCCGCTTTCCCTTCACCCGGCGGAGAAGGGCGTCTATATCGAAAGAGCATGGCATTGGAGGACTCCATGTCGCAGGGACGAAGACCGAGAGGCTGTGGCGACCTTGACAGGACAGTCTGGTGTGCTGTCCCAGAAACACCTTGCATTTCTGGGACATCGCAGGGCCAAAGTCAACTCTTTGCTGTGGCGTAAGTTGCAGACATCGGCTACTGGTGTTGTATCTCAAAAATAGCAAAGCTATTTTTCGGACACAACACTAGCCGTTGAAAAAGACACCGCGTCGGCGGGGACATGGCGCCTCAGCCCGCTAACGGTGGGATCGCAACGTGTCCCCGGAACAGACGCGACATTTTCCACAGGCTGCTCTGGGGGGGGATGCGCGAAGCAGGCAATCCTGCGTCGAGCGTCGCCGCACCGTTGCAGTCCTTGTTGTCCCTGCCGTCCTTTGCAGGGCACGCCGCCCCCATCTATAATCTGGCGCTCAGACAGACCCCCCGCGCCCCCCCCAAGGAGC
>CAYYEE010000837.1:0-1671 GCA_964470775.1 uncultured Planctomycetota bacterium
AGAAATAGCTTTGCTATCTCTGAAACACTGCACGACACAAACCCGGCGCTTGACGGGTCTAAAGTATCGAGTTAGCCCGCCCTATGGTGTTTCGGACATGAGAGGCATTTCCGAAACACCACACTAGCAAGGGCGTCAGGCAGCGCGCGGACGGGGACCTGAATTCACTTCGGCGAGACCGGGTCGAGACAGCATTTGCGAAGAGAGCCGCCGCCCTGTCAGGGCGATCGAGAGCCGGGAGCCGTCGTTCGACCGGCGAGTCCGCTGGCGCGGGCAGACACGGCGTGCTAACATCTGCTGGGGGATGATTGCTTGCCGGACAGGCGAGACCTTGGAGAGAGTCGGAGGCGGAGTTGCGCATGGGACGCATGAAGAGGCATGAGCCTGGGGAAGAAGGCTTTGAGGTGGGCTTTGAGGTGCGGGCGCACGGCTCGGCGCTGGATTGGGAGGCGTTTCGCGCCCTGCCCAGGTCGCCGGCGCATCTGGTGCTCGACCGGCTGCGCAGCGCGTGGAACGTTGGGGCGGTGTTCCGTCTGGCCGACGCGGCCCGCGCGGCTGAGGTGGTGACGTGCGGCTACACGGCTCATCCGCCGCACGAGAAGCTGACCAAGACCGCGTTGGGCGCGGAGCGATGCGTGCCTACGCGCCACTTCGCCACGACCGTCGAGGCGGTGAAGACGCTTCAGAGCGAAGGCACGCCTGTCTATGCCCTTGAATTGGCTCCGGGGGGAGAGACGCTGTGGAACGTGGCGTTCCCCCGTCCCGTGGCCCTGGTGTTGGGCAACGAGGCCGAGGGTGTCAGCCAGGACGTGTTGTCGCTGTGCGACCGGGTGGTCGAGATACCGATGTACGGCTACAAGAACTGCATCAATGTGGCCGCGGCTTGCGCTGTGGCGCTGTTCGAGATGGCGCGCCAGTGGACTGTGATGGGGGACGCGGCGATCCCGCCGCCGCGTTGACGTCTGTCCTTGGCGCCCAGTGTAGTGTTTCAGAAATGGCTTTGCTATTTCTGAAACACTACATGACACAAACCCGGCGCTTGACGCGTCTAAAGTATCGAGTTAGCCCGCCCTGTGGTGTTTCGGAAATGCAAGGCATTTCCGAAACACCACACTAGGTTCCGCGGACCCCGCATCGGGGCATTTTGGTCTTTACGCCAGCGCCAGGATGCGCGATAATAGCCGCCGGAGACCCAGGAAGCGCGAAGGAGAAGGCCCATGGAGATGACGGTGTCGCAAGAGGGCGGCGTCGCTATTGTGGCGATCCCGCTGGAGAGTCTCGACGCCAGCAACTCGAAAGAGTTCAAGCGTGTCATGGCGCCGCTGTTGGAGCAGCACAAGAAGATCATCTTCGACATGAGCCATCTGCGATTCGTGGACAGCTCGGGACTGGTGGCGATTCTCTCGTGTCTTCGCCAGCTCAACGCCGTGGGGGGCGACGTCAAGTTGTTCGGCATGGCCAAGCTTGTGCGGGTCTTGTTTGAGCTGGTGCGGATGCACCGGATCTTCGACATTCTGAACACGAAAGAGGAAGCCCTGCGCGCCTTTACGAGCTGAGGCCGCGCCGGGGGTCAGCGCCCATGCCACCCAGGGAGCGGCTCAGTCTCTTCGTCTTCATTGACGCTTTCGGGTGGGAAATACTCCGGGGGCAGGAGTTCCTCGCCGACGTCCT
>CAYYEE010000838.1:0-1670 GCA_964470775.1 uncultured Planctomycetota bacterium
CGTCCATCCCCGTCCATCTCCGTCCCTCCCGATCCCACCACACGCTCGTCCTCATGGCTGCGCGCCTTCCGCCGCCGCCTGCCGGAAAACCCACACCGGCGCCGAGGCCGACGTCTTCGCGTCGCCGGAGGGGCCGTCCACCGTCACCGCGTAGGTCACGACGGACGCGTCCTGCGCCTCGCCGCCGCCCTTGATCTTCCAGCGATAGCCCTTGGGCGTGACGAACTCGCCCTCGCCCGGCCCGGCCAGGCCTGCCCGCGCCTGCGCCGCCAAGGAAGCGCAGAGCTCCGCGCACATCAGCGTCTCGCGCGCTTCGGCCAGGTTGGCCATGGCTCTGGCCTGCGCCGCCAGCAGACCCGCGGCCACCCCGCCCGCCAGCGCCACGCACGCCATGGCCTCCACCAGCGAAAACCCGCCTCGCGCCGGCCGCCTCAGCCGCCCGCTTCCCACTTCAAGTCTTCCTCCGCATAATCCGCCTCGCCGGTCAGCCGCTCAAAAGCCACCCGCCCCTGGCGTCCGGCCGTCTCCAGCGCCACCGTGTGCGCGTCCACCGTGCCGTCGGGATACGCCTGCGCCACGGCTGTCTCGCGCACGATGATCCGGCCCCAGCCGAAGTCCACCCACGCCAGACGCACGCCGCTGGGCAGCGCCTGCTCGATGAAGACCTCGTCCCCGTCCATCACCCACGTCAACGACGCCTCCGGGTCGTAGAAGACGCGCACCGGCCTGCCGCGCAGCGCCGCCGCGTTGCGCGCCCATTGCATCGTGTTCTCCACCTGGCGCGCCGCGGCCCGCAGCCGCCAGGCCGGCAGCATGGCCCCCGCCGCCGGCGCCGCCAGCGCCATAGCCAGCGCCATCAGCGCCAGCGCCGCCAGAATCTCCAGCAGCGTCACGCCGCGCCCCCCGGCGACGCGAAGATGGGAGTTGTGGGAGCTATGGGACATATGGGACCTGTCAAACGAACCCGCCGTCACTCGCTCTCGCCCGTCGGCGACAGATTCCAGCTCTGGATATCCGCGTCAAACCCCTGGCCGCCTTCCAGGCCGTCGCGGCCCAGGCAGAGAATCTCGTACTTCCGCTTCGCGCCCGGGCACACGTACACGAAATCGCGGCCCCACGGGTCCTTGGGCACGGAAGGCGAAGACAGATAGCCGTTCTCCGGCCACTTCTTCACGGGCGGGTCGGTCTCGGGCTTCACCACCAGCGCCTTGAGGCCCTGCTCCGTGGTGGGGTAGAAGCCGTTGTCGATGTAGAACAGGTCTATCGCGCCGCAGAGCTCGCGGATCTGCGTCTTGGCCAGTTCCACCTTGGCCACCTCCAGGCGGTCCACCACCACCTTGGCCACCACGGCCGCGATCATGCCCATGATGAGCACCACCACCATGATCTCCAGCAGCGTCACGCCCGCGGTCCGCCTGCGTCCTGTCCTCATCGCGCTTCTCCTTGCCGCGGCCGTCCGCGGCCGGCGCCGTCAGATATGGCTCAACTCCAGAATGGTCGTCATCAACGCCAGAGCGATGAACCCCACCACGGCCGCCATGGCCAGGGTCAGGGCCGGCTCCAGCGCCGCCATCAACCGCCGCGTGGCGATCTCCACCTCCAAGTCATAGGCCGACGCCAGCCGCTCCAGCGTCTCGATCTTGGCGAGTTCTCCCTTCTCGAACCGGTAG
>CAYYEE010000839.1:0-1670 GCA_964470775.1 uncultured Planctomycetota bacterium
GGGGGGGGGGGGGGGGGTTGCCGGTAAAGGGGGGTGGGATGGCGTTGCCTTGAAGCGTCGCGCCCGACGCGCATCGGGCAGGCTTGATTTATGACCGATCGTCCGATTTTCGTGGGTTCCGTGGCGCCTGACATGGGGCAGATCCAGGCGGCGGTGCGGAACATCATTGCGCGGCTGGGGGGATACCGGCCTGTGCGGCGGGAGGATTTTCCGGAGGCTTCGTGGAGCGACGCGAGCTTCCGGCGGGTGCAGATCGGGCGGTGCAGGGCGTTTGTGGGGCTGGTGGGCCATTTGCGCGGGGAGACGATGCCTGGATCGGAGGAGACGCTGGCCGAGGCGGAGTACGCGGCGGCGGCGCTGGCGGGGGTTCCGCGGATTGTGTACCTGGCGCCGGAGGATTTTCCGATTCCGGCGAATTTGATCGAGCCGGACGCGCGGCGGGCGCGGCAGCGGGCGTTTCGGGAGCGTGTGCAGCAGGCGGGGCCGTGGAAGACGCTGCCGCCGCCGGAGGCGCTGGTGGAGCGTGTGGCGGCGGATTTGAGGGCGGCGGCGCCGGGGGCGGCGGCGGGCGCGCGTCCGGAGGGAAAGCCTCGGGCGGCGGCGGCGGCGCGCGGGCTGGCGGTGGAGCGGCCGTTTGCGCTGCAGGGCTTTGCGGGGCGGGCGGCGGAGCGGGAGACGCTGACGCAGTGGTGGCTGGAAGGGACGGAGACGCCGGCGCTGGCGGTGACGGGGGAGGCTGGGGTGGGCAAGTCGTCGCTGGCGTGGGCGTGGCTGCAGCGGGACGTGATGGGACGGCCGCTGCTGCGTCCTGTTGTGGACGCGGCGGCGGCGCCGAAGGCGGCGGTGGGGATGAACCAGCGGCCGAACGCGGCCTACTGGTGGTCGTTCGGGGAGGGGGAGGCGCAGTTCCGGCCCATGGCGGTGGCGGCGCTGACGCATCTGTCGGGGCTGTCGGTGAACCCGGGGACGAGCATCTATGACGTGGTGGAGGCGCTGGCGTCGCTGCTGCGGCAGAACCGGATGCTGCTGGTTCTTGACAACGTGGACCGGCAGATGGCTGGGTGGACGGGTCTGTGCGGGATGGGTGGAGAGGACGTGGGGGGCGGCAAGCGGCGGGAGGAGGAGCGGGGGTGTCTGGAGCCGTGCTTTGGCCACTTGCTGCGGCGGATGGCGGAGCCTGGGGCGGCGGGGCGGCTGCTGATTACGTCGCGGATGGCGCCGAGGGAGTTTGACCGGCGGACGGGGGCGCGGCGGCTGGAGCTGGGGGGTCTGGAGCCGAAAGACGCGGCGGCGTTCTTCAAGGCGCAGGGGATTCGGGGGGCGTGGGCGGAGATGCAGGCGGCGTGCCGGCAGGCGGCGTGCCACCCGCTGTCGCTGCTGCTGCTTTCGGGGGCGATCGCGCGCGACAAGTGGTCGCCGCGCGACATCCGGGCGGCGAACAAGTTCATCAACCTGGCGCGGCTGCGGGGGCAGACGCAGATGGACGCGCTGGCGGCGGCGCTGGAGTCGGTGGAGCATATGAAGGGGTCGCTGCTGTCGCGTCTGTCGGCGTTCCGGACGCCGATATCGCGGGGGATGGCGCAGGTGTTCAACCTGTTCCGGGGCGATATGGAGTTTGACGCGGCGCTGGAGGAGCTGACCAGCCGGGGGCTGATGACGTTCGACCGTGA
>CAYYEE010000840.1:0-1669 GCA_964470775.1 uncultured Planctomycetota bacterium
GGCGCGTTCGAGCCTGGAAGAGGAGTCCCCATGGCCAACCCCCACCTGCAGTACCTGGCGCAGAAGCTGGAAAGCGAAGACTTGCGGAAATTGGAGGCGATTGACAACGAGCAGTTGCACGCGTTTATACGCGACGCCGTGGAGTTGTGCGAGCCCGACAGAGTGTGGGTGAGCGGCGATTCGCCGGAGGATGTGGCCAAGACGCGCGAGCTGGCGCTGAAGCTGGGTGAAGAGAAGGCCCTGGCCATGCCCGGTCACACCGTTCATTTCGACGGGCCTGAGGATCAGGGCCGCGACCGCGAGGTGACCAAGTACCTGGTGCCTCATGGCGAGTCGTTGAGCAAGGCGCTCAACCAGATGGACCGCAAGACGGGCTTGGCCGAGGTGCGAGGCCTGCTCAAGGGCTCGATGAAGGGCCGCATCATGGTGGTCCGTTTCATGACGCTGGGCCCGAACAATTCGCCCTTCAGCATTCCGTGCGTGGAATGCACGGACTCGTTCTATGTGTCGCACAGCCTGAATCTCCTCTACCGCCTGGGCTACGAGGAGTTCAAGCGTCTCGGCGCCGGCGCGCAGTTCCTGTCTACGCTGCATTCGTGCGGGGCGATGAACGAGCGCATGGTGAGCAGCGACCCCTCGCGCAAGCGGATCTACATCGACCACAGCACCGAGACTGTGTATAGCGTCAACACCCAGTACGCGGGCAACACCGTGGGTCTGAAAAAGCTGGCGCTGCGCCTCACCATCCGCAAGGCGGACCGCGAGGGCTGGCTGGCGGAGCACATGTTTCTCATGGGCTGCCGCGGTCCGGGCGGCCGCAAGACGTACCTGGCCGGCGCCTTCCCCAGCGCGTGCGGCAAGACCTCCACGGCTATGCTGCCGGGCGAGACGATTCTGGGCGACGACATCGCCTTTTTCCGCGCCATTGATGGCAAGTGCTTCGCGGTTAACGCGGAGTCGGGTGTGTTCGGCATCATCCAGGGCGTCAACGCCAAGGACGACCCGTCCATCTGGGACGTGCTGAACAAGCCGGGTGAGGTGATCTTCTCCAACGTGCTGGTGAAGGACGGCAAGCCGTACTGGCTGGGCATGGGCGAGGACGTGCCTGAGGACGGCGAGAACTTCGTCGGCGCGTGGACCAAGGGCATGAAAGACGCCAAGGGCGCCGAGATTCCCTGCGCCCACAAGAACGCGCGCTACGCCGTGGCGCTCAAGGCGCTGGCCAACTGCGACCCGGAGCTGGACAACCCCGCGGGCGTCGAGCTGAAGGGCATCATGTACGGCGGCCGCGACGCCAAGGCCTATGTCCCGTGCCAGGAGAGCTATAGCTGGGAGCACGGCATCGTGGCCTACGGCGCGTCGCTGGAGACAGAGACGACCTTCGCCACGCTGGGCAAGGAAGGTGTGCCCGAGATTAACGTCATGAGCATTCAGGACTTCGTGGCCATTCCGCTGGGACGCTATGTGCGCAACAACCTGGTGTTTGGCGAGAAGCTGGTCCGGCCGCCGCGGGTGTTCGGCGTCAATTACTTCCTGCGCGGTCCTGACGGCAAGTTCGTCAACGGCGTGCGCGACAAGCACGTGTGGGTGAAGTGGATGGAACTGCGCGTGCATCGCGAAGTGGGTTGCGCCGAAGGCCCCACTGGCCGCATCCCTCTGTTCGAGGACC
>CAYYEE010000841.1:0-1661 GCA_964470775.1 uncultured Planctomycetota bacterium
TGGCCGCGCCGGCCGCGGGGCTCGGCCTTGACGAGCAGGCCCCAGCGGTGGCGCAAATCGCTGATCCGCCCCCGCTCGTTCAACATCCCCAACCGATTCAGCGCCCATGCTGGCGCGCACCACCGACACCGCTCAAACGCCACAAGCAGCCGCAGACACTGCCCGGTCGGCGCGCGTTCAGTGTCGTTCCGTTTCATGGTCTTGCCTCCTCTTCCACAAGCTCCTACCACACCCGGACGCCACCACCGACGTAGGGCAGCGCCTCAAAACACATGCTGCTGCGGTTGCAGTCTGGAACCACCGGCCGGGCCTGCCACAGATAACACGGATGCGCACAGATGGAATAAACGGCGCGGAAGGCCGTCCACGCTCCGTTGCATCCACGTTCATCTGTGCGATCTGTGGCCATCCCGCTGTTCTCCGTTCTCACCCCGCCATCCGGCCCGTCGCCGCGGCCTCGCCGGCTTCCTCGTAGCGCAGCTCCACGCCGAACGTTTCCTTCTGTTCCACCCTCACGCCCAGCCCGGCCAGGTCCCCGTCGTCCACCTCGCCCGCGGCGTGCGCGGCCAAGATCGCCTCCTTGTCAGGCTCCTCCTTGCTGCGGACGAAGCGCAGCGCGTTGGCCTTCAGCGCCTCGAGCACGCTGGCCCACGTCCACTTGCGGTTGAGCAGCGCCACGGCCGGAGGCGACGTGCGGAAGCTCACCACTCCGTGCAACATCTCCTTGCTCTTCTTCGTCCCGAACTCCGCCCGGTGCACCAGGCAGAACTGCTCCACCAGCGCGCCCGTGGCCTTTTGCGCGTCGGTGATCTCGCCCATCTCCTCCTCATAGCGCGCGCGCACGGCGGCCAGCTCCCCGTTCATCTTGGCCTCCAATTTGCGCCGCCTTACCTCGAGCTGGCACAACTCGCCCAACTTTGCATCCACCTCGTCCCACGTCCCAAGCGCCACGCCCACCTGCTGCCGCTTCGCCATCGCCGTCTCCTTTATGTGGGGCTGTCGGGCTTGGGGTTTGGGGGCTTGGGAACAGCCCAAAGCCCGAAGCCCAGAACCCGAAGGCCCCGCCTATCTCCAAAAAATCACCGCGTTGGACGCGGCGAACAGCACCGCCGTCAGCGCCTCGCGCCCGTGCCCGTGCCGCCACGCGGCCAGCGCCATCACCGCGTAGATCGCGGGCGTGGCGCAGGCCGCCAGGCGGTAGAGGATGAGCCAGGTCATTGTTTGGGGTCCTGGGGCATAACGGCGGGGTTCCGGGGCTTGGGATCTTGGGGCTTCGTAGCCGCTCCTGCCGTTCCCAAGCCCGAAGACCCAGAACCCGAAGACCCCTTGGCCGCGCAAGCGGCCATCATGTCCAGCAGCCTGTGCGTTTCTGGCTCCAGTCCACTGCCGCGAATCGTCACCCAGCGCAGCCACTCGCGGAACTGCGCCGGCGTGCGCGCGCCACGGATCACCGCGGCCAGCCCAACCGTCGCCGCGTTGGCAAACTCAGCCAGCGTCTTGTAGTCCTTGTGTCCAACCGAGCTCATGCTTTGTTCGTTTCCCGTTCGTCATGCGCAACGTCGAAGCCGACTCGTTGCGGGCCACACCCTCCACACGTCATCGTGGCTCGTCTGCCGTTGATTCGGCGTGCCAGATTCGCGGGGCGGGTCGGCCGTTGGGGG
>CAYYEE010000842.1:0-1657 GCA_964470775.1 uncultured Planctomycetota bacterium
CCGGCTTTGTCGAGCAACTGCATGCGGAAGCCGGCGGAGGAGCCGAGGCCGAGGATGGGGGGCAGGGGGAAGGAGACGACGGCGCCGGCCTGGAGCTTGCCGAGCTCCTGGCGCAGGCGGGCGGCGATGGCGTTGAGGTTCTGGGTGTCGCGGTTCTTGCTGTTGTAGCGCTCTTCCCAGGGCTTGAGGGAGATGAAGCCGAAGCCGACGTCGGAGGCGGAGACCTGGTCGAGCATGGAGAAGCCGCCGATCATGACGACGTCTTTGATGCCGGGGACGCGGCGGGCGGCCTCTTGGGCTTGTTGCAGCAGTTCGGTGTTGCGGACGGAGGAGGCGGCGGAGGGCATCTGGACGTTGACGGCGATAAGGCCCTGGTCTTCCTGGGGGATGAAGCCCGTGGGCAGATGGAGGAAGCCCAGGGCGGCGAGGGTGACGAAGGCGAGGTAGAGGAGGGCGGCGATGGCGAGGCGGCGGACGGCGAAGCGGGCGACGCTGCTGTGCAGGGCGGCGACCTTGCCGAAGGCGGCGTCGAAGAGGCGGTTGAAGAGGCTGGCTTTGGCGGGGCGCTTTTTGAGGAAGACGGCGCACTGGGCGGGCTTGAGGGTGAGGGCGTTGAGGGCGCTGATGGCGGTGGTGGCGGCGATGGTGAGGGCGAACTGGCGGTAGAGCTGGCCGGCGATGCCGGGGAGGAAGGCGGTGGGGAGGAAGACGGCCATAAGCACGAGCGTGATGCCGATGACGGGGCCGGTGATCTCCTCCATGGCTTTGATGGTGGCTTCGCGCGGGGGGAGGCCTTCTTCGTCAATGATGCGCTGGGCGTTTTCGGTGACGACGATGGCGTCATCAACGACGATGCCGATGGCGAGGACGAGGCCGAAGAGGGTGAGGGTGTTGATGGAGAAGCCCATGGCGGACATGACCATGAACGCGCCGATGAGGGAGACGGGCACGGTGGTGATGGGGATCATGGTGGCGCGGAAGTTGCCGAGGAAGATGAACACCACGATGGCCACGAGGATGAAGGCTTCGATGAGGGTGACGACGACTTCTCGGACGGAGGCGCCGACGAAGTCGCTGAGGTCCCAGATCATTTCGTAGCGGACGCCGTCGGGGAACTCTTTGGAGAGCTGTTCGATGACTTTCTTGACGCCGCTGGCGACGCGGAGGGCGTTGGAGCCGGGGAGCTGGTAGACGACGAGGGTGCTGCTGGGCTCGCCGTTGAAGTGGGAGGTGGTGTCGTAGGTCTGGGAGCCGATTTCGACGCGGGCGACGTCGCGCAAATGGACGATGCGGCCGTCCTGGCTGGTCTTGAGGATGATGTCGTTGAACTGGTCCACGTCGCGCAGGCGGCCGAGGGCGGTGACGGTGTACTGGAAGGTCTGGCCCGGGAGCGAGGGGGCCTGGCCGAGCTGGCCCGCGGCGACCTGGACGTTCTGCTCCTTGAGGGCGTTGATGACGTCGGTGGTGTCGAGGCCGCGGGCCTGCAGGAGGCCGGGGTCCATCCAGACGCGGAGGCTGTAGTCTTTGCCGGAGGGGTAGACTTTGACGTCGCCGACGCCGGGGACGCGGGCGATGGTGTCCTGCATGTTGAGGATGGCGTAGTTGGCGAGGAACAGGCTGTCGTAGCGGCCGCCGGCGGAGCGGAGGTTGCCGATGA
>CAYYEE010000843.1:0-1657 GCA_964470775.1 uncultured Planctomycetota bacterium
CCCCGAGAAAGCTTCCAGCCGGTCGTTCATGGGTTGGGATGGCCCGTATCTGAGCTCGGGCGTGGAGTCGGATCCTTGGGGCAACCGGTACGCTTGCAGCGTGGGGTGGCTGTACCGGGGCAACTACACGCCGATTGTCCTGAGCGCCGGTCCTGACGGTTTGATCACCACGCCCTATCGCTTCACCAAGGCGGACAGCTTGAAGGTCTACAAGGACGACATCGTGTTTGTCCTGCAATGATGCGGGACGGAGCGTTGGGTCGCTTGGGCCAGCCTCGGCGCAGGCTGGCCCTTTTTTTGTGCCCATACGTCCCATGCGCCCTACAGGTCCCATCCGACCTATGGGGAGTCTACCGTTTGCCTTGCTCGCGCAGCTCTGCGATGATGTGCCAAGTGTGGTGTTTCGAAAATGCCTTGCATTTACGAAACACCACACTAGGGGACAGGAGAGACCGCGTTGGCGAAGGACGACACGCTGCATCTGCCGCCGTTCGCGCGTTACGACTGCGTCATGTGCGGCTGGTGTTGCAAGCAATACGACATCACTTTTTCGGCCGAGGACTACAAGCGGCTGTCGGCCAAGGACTGGGCGCGGCTTGCGCCGCAGGCCGTGGCGCGCGGGGCGTGGGCCACGCCCACGGGCCGCAAGCCGCCGCGCGATCCCTGGCGCTTGGCCACGCAGGCCGACGGCCGGTGCGCGTTCCTGGGGGATGACGGCAGGTGCTTGATGCACGAGCACACGACCGAGACGGGCAAGGCGCTGGCCTGCGCGGCTTATCCCTTTACCATCGCTGCGACGCCGAGCGGTGTGTACGTGGGGCTGAGGCACAGCTGCAAGTCCGTGGCCGAGGGAACGGGCCAGGCCGTGGAGACGCGGCGGCCGTTTGTCGAGAAGCTGGCGCGCAGGCTGGCCGAGGAGGGCCATCACCCGGTCTATGGGCCGGCCGTGTCCTTCGACCAGGGCCAGGTCATGGACTGGGAAGACTACCTGATGCTGGAGGATGCGCTGGTGGCCACGTTGCTGCGCGCGGACATGGATATGACCCGCCGCGTGGTCATGGCGTGGCGCGTGGTGAGCCTGGTGGCCGAGAGCGGCTTGGTTCATGCGCGGGGACGCGCCTTTCGCGAGGGGTTGGGCCGGATCGTGAGCGATCTGGGCGCCGAGTTCCCCAAGCTCCGCATCCCCCGGCCCGCGCTCAAGGGCCGCGAGCGCATCGTCTTCCGCCAGTTCGTCAACATCTTTCACCGTCGCGCGCCGCCGGGCTACTTCAACTTGAGTCTGCCGGGCAAGGCGCGGGAACGCTGGCGGTGGTTTATGGATGGTGTGCGCTTTGCCCGCGGCAAGGGGAGCATCCGCCTGCGCGACACGGAGCGCGCCATCCGCATCGAGGACGTGGAGCGGGTGAGGCTGGCGCCTCTCGACGAAGACCAGTCGCGGATGCTGTCGCGCTATCTGGCGTGCAAGCTGTTTGGCAAGCAGGTGTTCGGGGCGCTGTTCTTCAACTACGATTTCCGGCCGGGGTTCACGTTTCTAGTGTGCGCCTACGACGCTGTCTTGTGGATGGCGCGGGCGCTGGCGCTGGCGGCCGGCCGCGACACGGTGGCCACGCCGGACCTGGCGTGGGCCATCCGCCACGTGGACTTCTGCTACAACTAC
>CAYYEE010000844.1:0-1655 GCA_964470775.1 uncultured Planctomycetota bacterium
GGACCTCGTCATCCTCGACATGATCATGCCCGTCATGGGCGGCCGCGACGCCTTCCTCGCCATGCGCGCCATCAACCCCAACGTCCGCGCCGTCCTATCCTCAGGCTACAGCATCGACGGCCAAGCCCAAGAAATCCTCAACGAAGGCGTCCTCGCCTTCCTCCAGAAACCCTTCCGCATGAGCGACCTCGCCCGCAAAGTCAATGCCGCTCTCCGCGGAGAAAAGGGCTGAACCGCCGCCACCCTCTCGGGTTGCCCGCTACGCCGCCTGCTTGCCCGGCCCCGCGGAAAGCAACACCACCAGCAGCGCGAGCGCCGCCACCGCCAGCCCCGCGCCAATGCCGAACGCCGCCGCCGGACCGAGTTGCGCCCAGAACACCCCAAACACGAAGCTCGCCGGCAGCGCCGCCAACCCCACCGCCGCGTGGTACATCCCAAACGCCTTGCCCCGGCTCTCCGCCGGCGCGAAGTCCGCCACCAGCGCCTTCTCCGCCCCTTCCGACAAACCATAATAAGCCCCGTACAGGAAGATCAGCAGCCAGAACAACCACGTCGCGCGCACAAACGCCATGCCCACATACACCCCCGCATACACCGTCCACCCCGCCACCAGCACCCCCCGCCTCCCCCACCGGTCCGACAGAACCCCGCCCGGAATGCTGAAAATGATCTTAGACAAGTGCAGCATCACCCACAGCCCGATCACGGAAAGCAAGCTCAAGCCGAACATCGTCTTGCCGTAGAGAACGAGAAACAGGTCCGAGCTGTTGCCCAGCGTGAACAGCGTCACCACGCCCAGGAACCCATAGAACCGCCCAGGCAGCCGTCCGCCTGCCGCCGGCGCCTTCTTCGCGGTCTGCGACGCCACCTCCTTCACCTTCCACCCCAGCGTCACCATGGCCAGCAAGCCAGGAATCAGCGCCAGCGCAAACACCCACCGCAGCGCGCTCATCTCATCGGCCGACGGCTTCTCATGGCCGCCATGCCACAGGGCATAGCCCAGGAACGCCCACAGAAGCAGCGCCGACATCGCCGCGCCCGCCACCGCGCCCGCATGATCCATAGCCCGGTGAAAGCTGAACGCCATCCCCCGCGCCTCCGGGCTCACCGACTCCGTAATCAACGCGTCGCGCGGCGCCGTGCGCACGCCCTTGCCCACCCGGTCCAGGAACCGCAGCGGGACCACGTGCCACGCCGCCCCCGCCAGCGCCATCACCGGCCGGCACACCGTCGACACGCCATAGCCCAGCAGCGTCAGCGGCTTGCGCCGCCCCGCCTTGTCGCTCCAATGCCCCGCCACCAGCTTCAAAAGACTTGCCGTGCTCTCCGCGATGCCCTCCATCAGACCCAGCGCCACGGCTGCCCCGCCCGGCGTCGCCGCCAGCCCGGCGATGAACACCGGCATCAGCGGATAGATCATCTCGCTCGACGCGTCCGTGAAGAAACTCACCAGCCCCAGCATCAGCACGTTGCCCGTCAGCGCGGCGCGCCATCCCTTCTTCGTGGAGGAGTCTTCCATGTCACTCTCCCAAGCTCCATTCCGTCCATCAGGCCCGCCGTGTCCACACGGCCCATCGGTCCCATGCGTCCTATCGGCCCGTTGAAAAAGTCACCGCGTCGGCGGGGACATGTTGCGCAAGCCCGCCAACGGCGGG
>CAYYEE010000845.1:0-1648 GCA_964470775.1 uncultured Planctomycetota bacterium
CGCCGAGAGATACCCGTACAGCCGGTGCGTGACGCGCTTCCAGGATTTGCCGGCCACTTGCGTCAAATCCTTCCAGTGTGGCTCCGCGCCCGTGGGCCGACCGTACAGGTGAATCGACGGCGTTATCATTCCGCGCCTCGCAGAGACAGCCAGCGGGGATAGTAGGCCGGGGCATCGATTAGTGACGTATCCGGTGATGTCAAAATGTGCGGAATTCTCAAGTCCTCTGTCTTGTTCGCAGCACAGACTACAACCAGAGACATCTCGCCCGGCCCGAGCCTAAACCCATGGGATGATATTTCCGGGAGGCTAGTCACTGCGCCGTCGCTTCCAACGATGGCCGCGCCCCACTCGCCCCGTGGCCCTTCGGCAATTACCAGTGCTTGTCCCGTAGCCCCGGCGGTCATGTTCGCGTCTTTGACCACCAAGTATCCCTCATCAATCGGAAGCGGTATAAGACAATCCAGGTCTAACGTGCCTGCCCCGGCGGTGCGTTCCGCCCAGATTTCGACTGTCCACGCGTTATTGGCCGATGCGGATAATACGGCAGAGAGTTCCGCCGAATCATAGGCCGGAATTCCGGCTATCCCCATTTCCTTGATGGCCCAGTCTGTTTCGGTGAACTCAATCTTTGGCCCGGCGACATAGGAGGTAGTCGTTGCACTATCGCCATAAAGCCATCGAAGGCCGACATTCCACGTTCCGGCGGATACCTTGGCGCGCAATAGCCATAGGAACGATCCCATGCCATTCTGTGTGAATGCGTCTAGCGCCGCGCGCGTAAAGGTCAGGCGCTTCGCCCATGTCGCCGTACCAGGCGTCACCGTCACCTTATGAACATAGGAGAGGGTATTCTCGAATCGCGCACGAGATGCCGTAAAATCCAGCGCGCGTGCGGCGTCTGTGCCTAGTGTAGCGCCGCTCGCCTCACACTCCCACTCAAAGAACCAATAATCTGGAAGCGCCGCGCGCTCGACGGAACGCAGTCCCATCCATACGCTGTCAATGTCCTCGCCCCAAGTCGGCGGCCCGGATGCAGGCTGATAAAGCACGAGGGGAGCGATGCGCGCCCCGGTGTCTCCGGCAATGGCAGCCAGGCTATGAACCGATGCCAAACTGCGAACCACCGGCGCAAAGTATACGTCATCAAAATAGACAATGTTGCCAACCGCCTGCTGGCTACACTGCAGGCGCGTTTGAAGCAGCGTGCATCCGGCGGGCGTCTTGAACGTCGTCATTGCGCGATACCATGCCGTCCCTGGCGTGGGCGCATCACCAAGCGACATGATAGTTGCGGTATTAGTCAAGTCAAAGAGATCAAGCACCGGGTAGGACGCCGTTCCGCCGTCGCCCCGGACGGCGACCATGTGGGTGTAGTATGTGTCTGGCGTTACCGTGTAGAGTTGCTGGAGATATGTCGTCGCGCCATTGCCGGTCACGAGTTTGGCCGAATGACTGCCTGTAAAGTGCGTGCCGGCCCCGTCGGCTATCGTGCCGTTCCCCCAGTTCTCCGTCCAGCCCCAGAATACATCAACGCCGCCCGTCCCTGCGGTCTCGAAGCCGGGGTTGGTTGCAAGATTGGCGTAACTCGCCGTCCCCATCGCCGTCGGCGTGATGGCCTCCCAGTACGGCCCGCGCTCTATCGCCG
>CAYYEE010000846.1:0-1647 GCA_964470775.1 uncultured Planctomycetota bacterium
CCCCCAGGCGGTCGGCTCCATCTTCAACATGAATGGCACGGCGACCGGGGACGAAACGGCGATGATCCGGGACGTCTACTATGAGCAGGCGCTGCTGGATCGGTTGCTGGTGATCCGCGCCGGACGCATTGACCTGACCGGCGGCATCGAGTGCGAACCCTGCACCGTGGCCTTTGACTCGAACGCGTTCGCCAACGATGAGTACGGTCAGTTCCTGAACGGCGCGTTGGTCAACAACCCCACGATTCCTTTTCCCTCCATCGGGCTGGGCGCGGCCATTGTGGCTCGTCCCGCATCGTGGTTCTACCTTGCTGGCGGCGTGGGCGACGCGGCGGCCACGGGCAAGAACTGGGACATAGACAACGCCTTTGATGAGACGTTCTACATCGGTGAAACGGGCATCCTTGCGAACATCCCATCGCCGAATGGGGACTTGGTTGGCGCCTACCGCGTTGGCGCGTGGTACAGTCCGCAGAGCCGCGAACGCCTTGACGGCAGCGGGCGCGAGGTCTCGGGCCATGCGGGTTGGTACGCCAGCCTCGACCAGATGGCGTGGCGAGAGAACGCGGCAAAGGATGACACGCAGGGGTTGGGCCTCTTCGGCCGCTTCGGGTCGGCGGACGAGCGGGTGAACGAGATCAAGACCTTTTGGAGCGCGGGCGCGCAGTACCAGGGCTTGATTCCCAAGCGCGATGATGACGTGATCGCCGCGGGCTTTGCAACGGGCCGCTTTTCCAAAGACGCAGGCCTTTCGGCCCAGGCGGAGAGCGTCGTAGAGGCCTACTACCGCATCGAGGTATTCAAGTGGCTGCAGATCACCCCGAGCATCCAGTACATCTGGTCGCCCGGCGGTGACAAGAATGAGGACGACGCCGTGGCCTTCGCCATCCGCGCGTTCATCCTGTTCTGAGCGCGGGGCCGTCCGGCCTGCCGGACACGAGCGTGGCTGAGGCGCGAGACGTGTTGACATCCCGGCCGCGGAGGCATAGATTCGGGCCTCCGCGGCCGGTGTTGTTTTGGCGCGAGAAAGGGAATGCAGCCGCATGGCGCCCCCCGTTCTGCTGATTAATCCGAATCGCATGCAGCCGCCGGTGACACCCGTCGGACTTGACCTTGTGGGCCAGGCGTTGCGCGAGGGCGGCTTCGAGGTCCGCTTTCTTGATCTGGCTTTTGAAGCGAGCGTAGAGGGGGCCTTGGCAAAGGCTCTGGCGCAGGAACCTCTGCTTGTGGGGGTCTCCGCGCGGAACCTGGACGACTGCTATTACGCCAGCCAGGACTTCTGCCTTGCGGAGACGAAACGGTTGCTCGGCGTCGTTGGCGGGCTGACGGCGGCGCCCGTGGTCGTTGGCGGCGCAGGTTTTTCCGTGGCGCCGAAGGCGGCGCTGGGATTCCTCGGCTGCCGGTGGGGCGTTCGCGGCGACGGCGAGGCGGCGTTTGTGGCGCTGGCGCGCCGCGTGTTGCCCGGTGGCGCGCCTATGGCCGGGAACCCGAATCTGCGCGGCGCGACAACGGGGAACGACGACATGCTGCGGCCGGTGTTTTACCTGTCCAGCGACCTCGGTCCGGATCCGGACAAGCTTGTCGAGGACATGATCGGAGGGGATCCCAGGTTCTTCTTCGCCAGCCGGCGCCGCTCGCTGGAGAACT
>CAYYEE010000847.1:0-1647 GCA_964470775.1 uncultured Planctomycetota bacterium
GACACGTTGCGATCCCGCCGTTGGCGGGCTGAGGCGCCATGTCCCCGCCGACGCCGTGTCTTTCTCAACGGGCCGCTAAAGAATCAAGCACTGGGCCGTCATCTCTTTGGGGATGGGGATGCCCATGAGCTTGAGGACCGTGGGCGCAATGTCGCAGAGCTTGCCGTGTTTCACCATGCGCACGTCGCGGGCGTCGCCGCCGAGGTAGATGCACTCGACCGGGTTTGTGGTGTGCGAGGTTTTGACCGCGGGTTTGCCTGTGTCGGGGTCGGTGCGGTTGTAGTCAATCATCTCCTCGGCGTTGCCGTGGTCCGCGGTGAGCAGGATGCGCGCGCCGATGGTCATGGCCTTGCGCACGAACTGGCCCACGCAGTCGTCCACCACCTCCACGGCGCGCACCGCGGCGTTGAAGTCGCCGGTGTGGCCCACCATGTCGCAGTTGGCCCAGTTGACCGCGATGAATCCGTATTCGCAGCGATCCAGGCGTTTCAGTCCTTCCTCCAGCACGTCGTAGGCGTTCATCTCCGGGTGGCTGGCAAAGGTGGCGGGGTCGTAGACGCTGGGGATTTCGATCTGGTCTTCGAGGGCGTAGGGCTTGGTGCGCTTGCCGTTGAAGAAGGACGTGACGTGGCGGAACTTCTGTGTTTCGGCCAGGCGGAGCTGGCGGATGCCGAGATTGCTGACCACCTCGCCGAGCAGGTTCTCCATGCCGCCGCCTGTGTCCAGGGCGCCGATGATGTAGTTCTGGAATTCGTCGTAGTAGCGGGTGAGGCCGGCGTAGAAAACCTTGGGCCGGCGGGCGCGCTGGCCCGCGTACTTGTCCTCGACGAAGGCCATGCTGAGCTCGATAGCGCGGTCCTGGCGGTAGTTGAAGTGCAGCACGGCGTCGCCGTCTTTGACGCCGGGATAGCCCTGGATGATGCTGGGCGGGATGTACTCGTCGAACATGGGCACGTTGTCCGGTGTCTTGTCTTCGCGATACGAGCGCTGGATGGCTTCGCGCGCTGAGGCGGCGGGCCGGCCCACGCCGTCCACGATGGCGGCGTAGGCCTTGTCCACCAGCTTCCAGTCCTTGGAGCGGTCCATGGCGTAGTAGCGGCCCATGAGCGTGCCGATCTGGCCCAGGCCGATGGCCGCGATCTGCTCTTCCAGAATCTGGAGGAACTGGAGGCTGCTGCGGGGCGGCGTGTCGCGGCCGTCGGCGAAGAAGTGGATGTACAGCTTCTGGACGCCCGCCTTCTTGGCGTGGCGCATGATGTGGAAGAGGTGGTCTTGGTGGGAGTGGACGCCTTCGTCCTGGATCAGGCCCATGACGTGGAGCGCGGCGCCGGGCTTGGTGGCGGCTTGGACGAGCTTGACGAACGTGGGCTCGCGGAAGAACTCGCCGCTTTCCATGGAGTCGTTGATGCGCTTGAGTTCCTGGATGACGACGCGGCCAGCGCCCATGTTGAGGTGGCCGACTTCGGAAGAGCCCTGATAGCCTTCGGGCAGGCCGACCGCCAGGCCCGAGGCGTCGAGCGTGGTCCAGGGGAACTCCTTGAGGAAACGGGAGCAGTTGGGGGTCTTGGCGGCGGTGACGGCGTTGCCTTCTGCGCGGGGGTTGATGCCCCAACCGTCGCGGATGATGACGATGACAGGGGATGGCTG
>CAYYEE010000848.1:0-1634 GCA_964470775.1 uncultured Planctomycetota bacterium
GGGCGGAGGGGCTGGCCAGGGCGCCGACAACGCGCACGCCCATGCGGGTATCGGCGGCCCAGTGGAGGAAGCGCTCGGCGGCTGGGCCGGCGCCGACGAGGAGCACGCGGCGGCAGCGGCTTTCGTGGCGGGTGGCGCGGCGGTCGCGCCAGAGCACGGCGGCGCGGCCCAGGGGCACGAGGATGAAGTTGAGGAAGATGAAGAGGGCGATGACGCGGCGGGCGAACTCGCCTTCCTTGGCGAAGAAGACGATGGCGGCGATGAAGAGTCCGTGGACGAAGAGGGGGCCGGCGAAGCGGCCCAGGGACGCGGCCCATCGTTCGAAGCGGGCCAGGTCGTATCCGCCAAAGGCGGCGAAGAGGATCCATCCGCTGGGGACGGCGAAGGCGAGCACCCATAGGTAGCGGTGGACGGGAAGGACTTCGAGGGCGTCAAAGGCGCGGGTGAGGAGCGGGCCGCCGATGTAGTAGGCGGCGAAGAAGGCGGCGGCCATGGAGGCGGCGTCGGCGGCGATGATGGCGGCTCGGAGCTGATGGGCGCGCTGGCGCAGCATGGACGGCTCCGGAGGAAGACAAGGACAACAACGGCAAAAGCGACGGCAGCGACGACGGCGAGTTCACGCGAAGGCGCGAAGACAAAGGCGACGGCGACCAAACCACGAAGAACACGAAGCGCGCGAAGGACGGCGAACGGGGACGAACGGCAACGTCAGGAGCGCAAAGGGGCGTGGATCATGGGCAGCGGACGGCTTCGAGGCTGTTTTTCATGTCAATGACGGCGGCCGCGATGGCTTCGCGCCAGCGGCTGGGGCCGAAGCGGGACTTGTAGGGCTCGGTTTCCCAGGCGAAGGTGATGCCGCGGGAGGAGTTGACCACGGCGCCGAGGCCGTTGGGGTGGAAGCAGGCGGCGCAGTCCTGGGCTGTGGCGCCTTGGGCGCCGTAGCCGGGGGCTAGGATGATGGCGTGGGGCATGAGCTGGCGCAAGGAGGCGGCGCAGTCCTTTTGGGTGGCGCCGACGACGGCGCCGGCGAGGCTGTAGCCTGAGCTGTCGACGTGGGGGGCGCCGAGTCGCTCGACGAGGCGGGCGACGTGGGCGTAGATGGGTTGTCCGTCGGCCACGAGGTCCTGGATTTCGCTGGCGGAGGGATTGGAGGTTTTGACGAGGATGAAGAGGCCGCGGCCCGTGGCGGCGGCGGCGTTGATGAAGGGCAGGAGGCTGTCGGAGCCGAGGTAGGGGTTGATGGTAACGGCGTCGGCGCCGTTGGGGCCGAGATGGGCCTGGGCATAGGCTTCGGCGGTGGAGCCGATGTCTCCGCGTTTGATGTCGCCGATGGTGAGGAGGCCGCTTTGCCGGGCGAAGGCGATGGTGTCGAGATAGGCGCTGAGGCCGGCGGGGCCGTAGGGCTCGTAGAAGGCGATCTGGGGTTTGACGGCGACGGCGTGGGGGGCGGTGATTTCGATGACGTGGCGGTTGAAGATGCGGGTGCGTTCGGCGATGGCACCCGAGTGGCGTTGGGCCAGCGCGAGTTCTTCCTGCAACTCGGCGGTCTCGGCCTGGGCTCGGGTAAGCGAGGTGACGAGACGTTCGCGTTCGGCGGCGTCGAGTTGCTGCTCGAACGAGTCGCACATCTTTTC
>CAYYEE010000849.1:0-1631 GCA_964470775.1 uncultured Planctomycetota bacterium
GGGGCCGAGGAGGTCGAGGAGGGCCTGCATTTCGGCGCGATCGGGGTCGCGTTCGGCGCTGGCGTGGGGGATGACGCAGCCGAGAGAGGGGGGATGGAGTCTGGCCTCGGCGAGAGCGGCGCGGGCGGCGCGGAGGGTGGCGGCGCGGGGCTGGCCGATCTTGCCCTGGTTCGGGGCCTCTTGGGCGGAGGCGGCGCCGAGGACGCGGCCGAGGTGGGGGGCGCCGCGGCGGCGGGCGTGGCTGGCGCTTTCGAGGAGGAGGGCGGCGCCGCCTTCGCCGGGGAAGAAGCCGTCGCGGCGGGCATCCATGGGGCGGAAGGATCGGGCGCCCTCGCGTCCGGCGGAGAGCATGTTGAGTTTGGCGAGTTCGGCGAGGGAGCAGGCGTTGAGCCAGGAGCCATAGCCGACGGCGAGGGCGACGTCGACGCGGCCTTCCTGGACGTTGCGGCAGGCTATTTCCACGGCTTGGGCGCCGAGGGGGGAGAGGCCGGCGATGCTGGTGCCTGAGCCGCGGATGTCGAAGACGGCGGTGAGGAAGCTGAAGAGGTTGTTGTTGAGGGTTTCGAGGAGGAAGAAGGGGTTGACGCCGCCGAAGCTGGCGCGGTTGAGGGTGGGGGCGTCGACGGTCCGCCACTTGCCGGCGGTGGCTTCGCGGATGGCGGGGTAGAAGTCGGTCATGTCGCTTTTGGAGAGGTCGCCGGCGGCGATGACGGCGCCTTTGCGGTCTGGGGGGACGGCGGCGATGTCGAGGCCGGCGCGGGTGACGGCCTCGCGCGCGGCGGCGAGGCCGAGGAGCGCGCCGCGGTTGAGGAACTTGGCGTGCGGGAGGAGGCGGGGGTTGAGTCCGGCGAGGGGGTCCACGCTGGGCGCGGGGCCGGTCCAGAGGACGGACTCGGGCAAGCCGGAGGCTTGGGAGCGGCGCAGGCCTGTGCGGAGGGTCTGGACGCCGGCGAGGTTCTCGTCGAGATCGCGGCCGAGGGAGCTGACTACTCCGGCGCCGGTGACAAGGACTTCTTGGGTGCTCATGAGGTGGGGCGGCTCCTCTTGGAAGACAGGCGCGAGAGTTCGCGCGTGAGGACGCGGAAGAGCATGCGCTGCTCTTCGGGCGATTCGAGGTCGGCCATGGGGACGATGCGCATTTCGAACTCGGCGATGACGCACTTGCGGTCGTCGACGCGGCCGGCGCCGCGGAAGGCTTTGAGGCCGGGGGTTTCGCAGGGGAGGGCGTCGATCTGGATGCGGACCTGGTCGCCGGGAAGGGCGAAGCCGTAGAAGCTGGCTTTGCGGACGTTTTCGAGGAGGAGCCAGTTTTCGAAGTCGGAGGTGGCGCCTTCGAGCCAGGCGGCGCTCTGGGCGAGGGCTTCGGTGAGCATGACGCCGGGCATGACGGGGTATTTGGGGAAGTGGAACTCGAGGAAGTCCTCGCTCATGGAGACGTTCTTGAGCGTGGCGATGCTCTGGCCGGGGGTCCATTCGAGGATGCGGTCGACGAGGAGGAATCTCATGGGTGGCCTCGGGTCAGTTGGAGGAGAGGCCGCCGTCTACGGCGATGGCCTGTCCAGTGATGTAGTTGGCGGCGGGGGCGCAGAGGAAAGCGACGACGCCGGCGATGTCTTAGGGGGCGCCGTAGC
>CAYYEE010000850.1:0-1612 GCA_964470775.1 uncultured Planctomycetota bacterium
CCGTTCACAGCCCTCCCCCGCCGCGCGACAACGACCCGATGAGCCTCTGGCCGCCGCCCACCGTGCGCTCGCCTGCCGTCACCTGGGTCTGGCGCCGTTCCGCGGCCGGATCTCGCCGGCTTCACGCGAGTGGGCGCGGAGCTCTCGCTCCAGCGTCTCCATACGCTCACGCGCGGCCGCCTCCATTTCCGGCGCAAGCTTGCGGCGAACGTGGTGGTATTGGTCCCTGTTCAGCCACAGCGCCTCGCGAAGGTAATCCAGAGCCTCGCTGGGCCGGCCTTCCATCTGGCTGATGAGGGCCAGTTCCACCCAAAGAGCCGGGAAGCTGGGGAAAAGCCCCACCGCCCGCCGCATGTTGCCATAAGCCAATTGCAGCGCCTTGGGCAGGCGCGTTCGCATATAGGACTCCAGGTGCAGCCGCGCCAGGCGCGCATAGTGCTCAGAGCGCGCGGGGCTCAGCCGCGCCGCTTCCTCCGCGCAGCCCAACGCCTTGGTCATGTCGCCCCGCCGGAACCAGTACAGATCGGCCAGCCGCGCCTGCGTGGTGTCGTCCAAGGGGTCGAGCCTGGCGGCTGCTTCCAGCTTCTTGATCCGGTCCAGGTCCGACAGGTCCAGCGTGACGTTCGTCGCGTCGTCCTGAAGCGCGCTGGCCATGACCAGCCGCTCCCCCATGCCCCACCAAAACCCCAGCATGGCCGCCAGCCCCGCGGCAGCCAGAGCCAGCCGCCCGGTGGAGCTCAGCCGCCTGGGCCGCGCTTCGTCCTCGCGGCCGGCCGTGGCCACGGCCACGCATAGCCCGGCCAGCACGGCCACGGTCTCCGCCAGACCGTGCACGAAAAGGTCGAAATCCGCAAGACCATGAATCAAAAAGCCGGCGAGTCCGGCCTGGATGCCCGCCACGGCGAAGGATCGCGGCGACAGGGAGACTCTGGCCGCGGGCCGGAGGTTCAGCAAGGCGAGACTCACCCATGTCAGCGTCAGCGCCAGGGGCCAGCCTTGCCGCCACCAGCTCTTTTCCGACCCAGGCGCAAAGCCGAAGACGAGCGCCAGGCCAAAGACCACGAACCCCAGGCCCAGCGGCCAAACCCACCAATCCCCGCCACCGTCCTCACCCGGCGGCGGATCGGGGCCGCGCCGGCCCACCACCCGCCAGAACCGCCACCAAAGCGCCAGATAGCCCAGCAGTCCGAAAACCCCCATCTCCACCGCGATCTGCAGATAGTCGTTGTGGACGAACTTCGTCTCCTCGTCCGACGCCCGCTTGACCGCGCTGTAAGCCTCGGGGAAATTGCCTCCCCCCACGCCGAACAGCGGGCGCTGGACCACGATCTGAAGCGCGCCCCGCCAATAGCCCACGCGCCCTTCGAGAGAACCCTTGTAGTCGGCCAGCGGCGGCGTGAGGCGCGCCTCCTGGGCGATGATCGCCACGACCGCCAGCCCCGCGAGCGCCATCAGCGCCGGCTTGCCCAGCCGCCGCCGCAGCCACTCCTCCGACCGAAGCGCAAAGAACGTCATGGCCGCCGCGAACGCGATCCAGCCGCCCTTTGACTTGGTGAGGAACAGACACACCAGCATTCCCAGGAGGAAAAAGCCGGCTGGATCGCGTTCGCGG
>CAYYEE010000851.1:0-1603 GCA_964470775.1 uncultured Planctomycetota bacterium
TCTTCCACGCCGTTGGCGAACGTGGCCGGCGTGACCAGGCTGGGCAGTTCGTCAATGGGCATGCCGGCTTCGACGGGGTAGTCGTCGCCCATGCGCAGCTTCAGCAGCTTCACCGCCGCCTCGGTCACTTCGCTGTTCTCGTCAATGGCCTTGCCTTCGCCAAAGACCTCTTCCACGTGTTCGAGCACGAAGTGGCGGGCCATCTTGACGCCAAAGGCCTGTTCCAGGCGGAAGTTGATGTCGAGGAAGTCGAGCGACTGGGCTTCGAGGTCCTCGATCAGGGACTTGTCCATTTCCACGGCGTCCGCGTCGCAGCCAAGGGTTTCGGCCACGGCTTTGCGGACTTCTTGTTCGATGCGTTCTTTGGTTACGAGTTGCTGGGGCATGTGGACGCCTCCGGGGCTGTCTGGGGGACGGGTTTGCTGGGGTCGTATCCTCGGATGAGGGCGTTGCTGACGCCGCGGTCAACGATGAGCGTCTGGCCGCGGACGGCGCTGGCAAGGGGGCTGCAGAAGAAGAGCGTGGCCGCGGCGACTTCTTCGGCCTCGACGAACGACTCCGGCGGCATGAGGCTCACTTCAGGCCAGAGCTGGCGCAAGATGCGGTAGTTGTCGGTCTTGACCATGCCCGCGCACACGGCGTTGACGTTGACCCCGCGCGGGGCGAAGGCCTCGGCCCACGACTTGACCACATTTTCCATGGCTGCTTTCATCCAGCCCAAGGGGTACTCAGGGTGGTAGAAGCGGCTGCCCAGGCTGGAGATGAAAACAGCCTTGCCCTTGCGGGCTTCGAGGTAGGGGAGGGTCTTCTGCAGCATGAAGATGTGCGAGAGGAAGTTCATGTCCACCAGGCTGCGCAGTTCGCGCTCCAGAAGCCGGTCAAAGGGCTTGAACGGCGCACGCGCCGCGTTGAGGATGACGATGTCCAGCCCGCCGAGCTCCGCGGCGGCCTGGTCGGCCAGGCGTCCCGCCTCGTCCTTGACAGAGACGTCCGCCGCAATAAGGACCGCGCGCCGGCCCATGGCCTTGATCTCTTCGACAAGAGCCTGGCCCGGCTTCTCCGAGGGGCCGCCAGGCTTGCGGTAATTGACGGCGATGTCCGCGCCGGCGTTGGCCAGGGACCTGGCGATGGCGGCGCCAATGCCGCGCGCGCCACCCGTAACCAAGGCGACCTGGCCGGTCAAGTCGATGCTGAACATAGATGCTCCCAAAGGGCAGAACGACCGTGAGGTTCCGCGACCCCTTGAAAACCGGCGTAAAGTTTAGCGGATTGGGGAAGGTGGCGCAAGCGCGAACAGCAGCGAGGCGAAGGCAAGCGGCCATAATGGGGAAGGCCATGGAGGGCGCCAAGCGAAGCTGAGCGGAGAACGGCGCACGGCAAGTAGCCAACAGATGAGAGCGCGACTCGCTTGACACAGGGTAGTATTCCTCGTATACGTTAAAATATCGGCATTGCGATATTCTTGGGACGTGACCAGGAACGCGGCTCGTCCCTCCTCGGGAGTGACGGCGCTGATGCTTTGGGTTGTTGAAGTGAGGTAGTAGAACACTAACAGCCTGTTGAAAATGTCGCGTCTGTTCCGGGGACACGTTGCGATCCCGCC
>CAYYEE010000852.1:0-1595 GCA_964470775.1 uncultured Planctomycetota bacterium
CGTCCCCCGCGCTGCTTGACCGCAAACTACCTACTCTGAGTATCTGCACCCTCAGGCTTCAAGAGACGCCATGATCTCTTCGACGCTTCGCGCTTTGAGCAGGCGTTCGCGGGCTTCTGGGCGGGAGTAGAACTGCGCGATTTCGGCCAGGCATTCGAGGTGCGGGCCGGCGCGGTCCACGCGCGACACGACGAGGAAGATGGCCTTGGAGGGTTTGTCGTCGAGAGAGGCGAAGTCGATCCCCTCGGGCTTGAGACCAAGCGCCACACAGAGCTGGCGCGCCCCGGCCGACTTGGCGTGGGGAATGGCCAAACCGTCCGTGAGCCCCGTGGACATCTGCTCTTCGCGGGCAAAGACGTCCTCACGGACCGCGTCCACGTCCTCCAGCAGCCCTTCCGCGCGGAGACAATCGAGCAATTCCTCGATGGCCTCCTGCTTGGTCTGCGCCTTCAGAACAGGGATGACGCATGACGGTTTGAGATAGCGAACGAGTTTTAGCGGCGCCAAAGAGTTTTCTCCAGCGGTGCGGTCGGGACACGGCCGCTCCGGCGCCCGCGGGCGCCGGAGCGGCCGAGAGTTTCTACCAGCCCTTCATCTTGGGGAAGTTGGGCCGCGGAACATTGTGGACCAGGTCGGCGATCTTGACGGGCTGGCCGGAGCGCATGGAGCGGTTGGCCGCGATGCCGGTGAGGATGCTGCCCGCGCCTTCGACCCACGTAGCGGCGCGCAACAGCGGATCGGCAGGCGGGTTGGGGGTGAATATGTCGTCGAGCAGCGGAGCGTCGCCGCCGCCGTGACCGCCTTCCGCGGTGCGGACCTCGACGTCATAGGGCGCCGCGAAGTGCGGGAAAACCTTGATGTGCGTGCCCTTCTTGATCGTCTCGCCGGGCACGGTGCCGTCGCCGCTGATGTACGTCGTCTCCACGGTCTGGTGCTCCAAGCGCCCCTTGGTCCCATTGAAGGCGATGTGGTAGCCCTCCCACGGCGCAAAGGCGTTGAGGCAATACGACATGTAAGCGCCCGTGTCGTAGCGGACCAGGACGTTCATCGTGTCCTCGATGTCGATGTCGGCGCCAAAGACGCAGCGGTCGCGGAAGTAGCCGTCGTACTTCTCGTTGTCAAGGTACATGCGCTTGAGGTAGGCGTTGCCCTCGAGGTTCAGGAAGAACTTGCACTTCTCAGCCACCGGACACCCGTGGCAACGCTCGCCGCGGCCCTGCAAGCCGAGGCGCTCGGCGGTCTCCGGCCGGTAGAACCGGCGCGCCCCCATCGCCTGCACCTCCACCGGCGACGCGCTCAGCCACCAGTTGGCCAGGTCGAAGTGATGCGTGGCCTTGTGGACCATGAGGCCGCCGCTGTTCGCCTTGTTGCGGTGCCAGCGACGGAAGTAGTCGGCGCCGTGGCTCGTGTTCAGCAGCCACATGAAATCAACCGAGATGATCTCGCCGATCGTGCCGGCCATGAGGATCTCTTTGACCTGGCTGCGCGGCGGGCTGTAGCGGTAGTTGAAGGTCACGGTCACCTTGCGGCCGGTCTTGCGCGCCGTGTCTACGATGCGCTGGCACTTCTCTTCGTCCGTGGTCATGGGCTTCTCG
>CAYYEE010000853.1:0-1591 GCA_964470775.1 uncultured Planctomycetota bacterium
GTTGGGGGCGGGGCTTGGGGCTTTGGCCGGGGTGTGGGCGATGGCGCGGTCGCTGTGGCGGCGGGGCCGGGAAGTCCGTGCCTTGGACCCACGCCTGGCGCGGATGCGGAGGTTGCTTAGGCGGGTGGACCAGCGGACGCGGCGGCATGGGTTTGAGCGGCGTCCAAGCGAGACGCTGCATCAGTTCGCGCGGCGGCTGCGCCAGGACTCGGCGTCGCTGGCGGGCGTGGCGGCGTGGTATGGGCGCTTTGCGGAAGCGCGCTTTTCGTGCCGGCTCACGGATGAGCAGGTGGCGGAGCTGGAGAAAACGCTGCCGAAGGCGTGATGGGGCCGGGGCGGGCGGAATGCTCTACCGCTGCCCGCCGTCGCCGGAGCCGATGTTGATGCATAGGGCGCCTGCGATGGCGGCGAGCATCACCCAGACGAGAGATGACATGGCTTCAATCCCTGAAGCCGCTGGCGAGCCTTTCCTTGTTCCCAGTTCTCTTATCGGCAGGTTTGGGGTTGGGGTTTGGCGGATTTCGTCGGAGGGATCAGGGGTTAGTAGGCCTTGGCCAGGTGGAGCTTGGGGTAATAGCAGGCGAGGATGACGTCGAAGGCGGCGCCGAGGGTGGCGAGTTGCTGGGCGCCGTACTGGCAGAGGCCGACACCGTGCCCGAAGCCCCGGCCGATGAGGCGGAATCCGCCCGGCGCGGTCGTGATCCAGAAGCGGGAGCTCTTGATCTGCGGATTCTGGAGGCCGGAGCGGAAGGCGGCGGTGGGGATGTCGCGTTCGGTGGCGGGGGTGTAGACGCGAATGGCCGCGGGGCGGCCGTCGGGGCGGCGGTTCATGGCTTGGAGAGCGACAACGGGGGGGCCGCCTGGCCCGAAGACGGCGCGGCTGATGTCGTCGGCTCTGACGTCGGCCTGCCACTCGAAGTGGCGGGAGCTGACGCAGTAGGGGCAGGGGACAGGGGTATAGGGGGCGGTGGATTCGCCGCCGAAGACTTCCTCGGCGTTGGCGGTGTAGCCGCCGCAGGTGGAGCAGAAGTAGCCTGGAGCTACGCGGCCGTCGTACTCAAGCACGATGCCCCGTGTTTGATTGACGGCGTCGAGCACGGACGAAGGGACGGGGTCGCCAAGATAGCGCTGGCTGACCGTGGTGGCCATGACGTCGAACGGCTGGCGCAGGCGGCTGAGGCGGCGGAACAGGGCGAAAGAGCGAGAGGCGACGGCCTGGGCTTTGAGCGCCTCGATGTTCCAGCTCGCGTACATCTCGTGGCCGACGACGCCGCCGACATAGCGTTCAAGCGGGACGATGTTGACGGCGGTGAGGAGGTCCTGAGCGCTGTAGACGCGGAGATAGCCGGGGTAGGGGCGGTTCTGGACGGCAAGGGCGGCGGGCGGCCGGGGGCGGAACTCGATCCACTCGGCAGGCGTCTCGACCCCGTTCAGCAGGAAGCCATGTGCGGAGGGCTTGACGGTGTAGGCGTTGTCCGGGGAGGGGGTGATGACGCTGAGGCTGGGGCCGGCGGTGAGGTCGCAGGGGCCGTCGCAACGGATCTGCAGGCTGGGGGTTTCCTTGAAGATGGCGACGCGGATTTCGGGTTCG
>CAYYEE010000854.1:0-1588 GCA_964470775.1 uncultured Planctomycetota bacterium
CCACGGTCTTGTCGCCTTCGCGCCGGGCGCAGGCCAGGACGAGCGGAATGACGACGTTGATGAGGATGGCCGCCGCGCGTTCGCGGCCGGCGAGGGCCAGGGGCTTGGTCAGAGGCTTGCCGCCAAAGTTGTAGCGCAAGGGCCAGTAGGCGCCGCCGGCGGCGGTGAAGAGGGCGGTGAGCTCTCTGGCGGCGTGGCGCGGGTCGCGGGCGTGGGTCAAGGTCTCGATGACGGCGCGGTAGAGGCCGGTGTGGAGATGCGTGGCCAGGAGGTCCGCGGCCGCGGCGATGCGGCGGGTGGGGTAGTTGGCGGGCCGCGTTCCGGCGAAAGTCCAGGCCGATCGTTCGACGCGGCGGGCGGCGAAGTCGGGCGCGGCGCTCTGCCACTCGCGGCGCAGAGAGGCGGCGTAGTCGCGCGACTCCGCGTCCCAGGCCGCGGCTTCGGCCTCGGAGGGGAGCAGACCCGCGGCGCCGAAGAGGATGGCCTCGATCACCAGGCGGCGGCGTTCGACCGGCGCGTCGGGCGGGACGTAGCGTCGCAGGCTGTCCAAGGTGGCGCCCTGGGCGAGTTGGCGGAAGGGGCGGCGGTTGCCTTTGTAGCCCAGGGCATCGAACACGCCTTCGCATAGGCATTGGCTCGGCGTGGCGCTTTGCAGCGCCTGGGTCCATGTCTCGGCGCGGGTGAGGACGCGGGCGTCGCCGGCCAGGTCGAGGAAGCGGGCGGTCCACTCGGGCGGGCGGTTGAGCTGGCGCAAGGCCCGGCGGCATGCGGCGGGGCTGGCGCCGGACCGGGGCATGTCCAAATCCAGCGCGGCGATGACCTCGGCCAGATCGCCGGACAGACCGCGGTCGAGAGCAAGCTGGGGCACGCGGCGGCCGGCCGTGAGCAGGTCCGCTTCGGCCAGGTCGTTGGAGAACACGACGTGGAGGATGACGTTGTCGTAGGCCGGGTCGCCGGCGTGGTTGTGGCGCGCCCAGTCGGAGGCGAGGATGTGCGCCTCGACGCTGCCGCGCAGGACCGGACCGCCGTCCAAGGCGATCTGCGCGTCGAGGAAGTCCGGGCCGGGGCCCTCGTTCCAGAAGCCCGGCGCCAGAACGCGCAGCGCGCGGCCGTCTTCGAGGCGCAACGAGGCGGGATCGAGGAACTGGTCGAACCAGAGGCACTTGACGAGCTTTTCGCCCACGCCCGGGGGCAGGGGCGCACGGCGCGCGGCCTCGCCCACCGCGGCGGCGCGGGCCGCGGCTTGCAGATAGGCGGGGTCAAAGGGCGTCTCTGGAGCGCTGGGGGATGGGGCCTTGCGGGCGGACATACTCGCTTTCCACGCGCCAGGGGACGCGATGGTTGCCAGGGGGCGCGACGGCGACAAGACGTTAGCACGGGGCGCAAAGGGACGCAAGGGACGGGAAGGACCGAAGCGGCCAAGGAACAGCGGCCAGCCTTTGGAGGGTCTACAGTCGCGCCGCCGCCGCGTCCACCACGGCCACGCCGTAGGGCGCGAGGGGGAGGCTGCCTTGAACCTGGGCGCCGGTGAGGAGGTCGCGTCCGCGGAGGCCGCCGAGGAGGACGGTCTGGGGTTGGGTGGTGAAGT
>CAYYEE010000855.1:0-1588 GCA_964470775.1 uncultured Planctomycetota bacterium
CCCCGCGCCCGGGTCAGCACCCCGCGCAGGTTTGCCGAGTCACGAAACTTGAACTCCAGGTTGCGCGTGTCGAACTTCGCCGCGCAGGCCCGCCCGCAGGCCAGCAGCAGGTCGCTCAGGCTCGCTGTCAGCTTCGCCTCGCGCGCCTCGCAGAAAATTCCCTCCCCCGGAACGTAGGTATAGAACCGCGACTCGGGCGCCACATACACCGTCGGCGAACCCGGTGTCCCCTCGCCCCCCAGCGTCGCCGCCAGGAAATCCTCCGCCACGTCCTTGATGAACGGTTTCCCCTCTTTCTCGCCCTCCGGGTACACCTCCTCGACCGCCAGCCCGAACCGCTTTTCCAGTGCCGGGAATTTCTGCGCGAACCACGCCGCCGGCGTGTCCGCTGTCGGCTCGCTCGCCTCCGGCTCCGCCGGGGCCCCGCTGCCGACGCCGTTGGCGTCCACCCAAGCCGCCATCCGTTCAAACGGGTCATCGTTCGTCATTCATTCCCTCCCTGCGGGTAACCCGCGCTCCGCGCCGGCTGGTCCAGAATAGGAGTCCCATCCGGCGACGGATTCAGATACAAGAGCCGCTGCGCCCGCTCGCCCCGCTGGGCCTGCGGCAGCCGCGTCAGCCGCACCGCCGACAACGCGCCCCGGTCGGCTCCCAAGGTGATCAACGCGGCCTTGATGCCCCCCATCCACTTGTCCCACTCCGCCTTGCTCGCCGCGTCCACTCGCACCAACGCATGGATCGAGCGCCCGCCCGACTCGCAAATGGACGCAATCCGCAGCGGCATCTGGACGAGGCATCGCAGCCAGTCATCCGCATCCGCTTCGTCGCTCTCCAGCACCGCGAACCGCCAGTCCGTCACCGATTCCTCCGACCGACGGGACAGCTTCCCGCCCAGGCGCGGATTCGGATGCCATTCCCCGTCCACCGGCTGCGGCAGGAACCACACCCCGTCAGGACCCGACGGCAAATGCCCCGCCTGAATCAAATCGCTCCGGTTCGCCTCCCAAAGCATTTGCCCCGGCGAATCCATCTTGGAAAAGACCAACACCTTCTCGCCCGACCCGAACGCATACAGCCGCCGCAACACGCTGCCCGGATCCTGCGACTCAGGGACCACGGGCGACCGCTCCATCACGAACGCCACCACATCCGCCACGGACGCGGCTTTCGCCGCAACCCGCCTCAACACCTCCGGCGAAAACGCCGGTTTCGGCGGTGGCGGTGCCAGTGTAGGGTAGGCGTCTCGCCTGCCAGCGCCGGGAGCCTCCGGCCCCGTCTCCCCCACCAGGTATCCACGCGGGTCCGAATGCTGCGCATTTGCCACCGACCTGACCTTGTGAACCAGCTCCGCCTCGCTCCACGGCGGCTGACACCCCCCGTTCCACTCCGCCAACACCGTCAGCGTCTCCGCCTCGCTCAGCCCGAACCCATTCCACAGCACCGCCGCCACGTGGAACGTGGCGTCATGCCCCCGCTGCCCGCTGATGGCCGGCGGGCATTTCGCCACATACAACCGCGCCCGTTCGATGATAGTCAGCATGGTGAACCTCCTTTCCGCTCTTACCGCTGGGTGCCCACCCGGTAATGC
>CAYYEE010000856.1:0-1585 GCA_964470775.1 uncultured Planctomycetota bacterium
ATTTTCGCGAGGTCCTCATGCCCCGCGCTGACTTCGCAAGGCAGGCGGCGGCGTGGGGGCGCGGGGAGGGCGAATTCCTGGACGGCTATGCTTCCTGGCTTGGCGTGCGCAGCCTTGCGCCGCTGCCGGATACGGTGGACGCGGCGGGCGCGCTGGAACTGCTGGGCATGATGAAAACGTGGCTGGATGGGGACGTTGACGCAATGGCGACGGTGTTGAAGCTCTGAGACGGGCGGGGGGCAAATGGTGGGCACGGACATGATGCAGGTGCAGGCGCAGCCGGAACGTTGGGTGAACCTGACCGGCAGCGACGGCAAGACCAAGGCGCGGCTGAATCTGGACACGGGAGAGTTGGTCATACGGGATAGGGGCACGTATCACAAGTGGCCGCTGCGCTCCTTGCTTGGGTGTCCCGCGCGATGTGAGTCAAACGGCATCTTGAATTCTGCGTAGGGTTATGGTAAGCTAAGGCAACTTCAAATTTTCGTAGCGCCACGAGCGCCACGCCTGGGACTTACGCCAGGTTGTGGCGCTTTTTTTGTTGCCCCAACGTGGCGAGGCGATCCAGATGGAATTATCACAACAGCAATACGCGGCGGCGGTGCTCAGGCATTTTGGGCTTACCGAGACCATCCGCATGGACGCCAGCTATGAGCGGCTGCGCGACGAACTGGCCGGCGCGCTCAACGCCTGGGGCGCGCGACCAGCCAGTGAGATGCACGTGGCGTGGACGTTCCCTGACCGCGTGATTGCCTATGACTGGGGCGCAGAAATGCGCGGCAGTGAACGCACGTGGGAAATACCCTACACGCGCGGCGAGGATGGGGCGATCATCTTCGGGCAGCCGGTGGAAGTCCAGCCGGTCATGACCTACGAACCGATGACCGAAAGCACCACCGGCAAGCCGGGCAAAGGCCAACGGCTGCAAGAGACGATCGAGCAGACGCTCACCGTCACGGAGGCGCAGGGGGCGGGTCTGCGCAAGATCAAAGCCGTGGGCATCACGGCGGACGTGGTGAACGGCAATGGCCGGCGCTACCCGCGCAAGGTCTTGGCGGAAGCGGTGGCGCGGCTCAACGGCCACCTGCATGAATCCAACGGGCAGGGCAATCTCATCGCGACGGGCGAGGCGGAGCATCCCTCCGACAAGGGTCAGCGCGCCAGCATCCTCGAAACGGTAGTGAAATGGCAGACGGCATCCCTGGATGCGCCCGGACGGGTGCTACTGGAAGGCGTCATTCTGCCTACCGCCAAGGGGCGCGACGTGCAGGTCTTAGTTGAGGCGGGCGTTCCCATCGGCGTTTCGATGCGCGGCTACGGCTCCTCGCGTTCCATCCAGGAGGGCGGGGAGAGTGTGCAGGAAGTCACCGAACTGACGATCAGGGGCTTTGACCTCGTAGCGCAGCCGTCTGACCCCAACGGGGCGATTACGGAGGCGGCACAGGAGCAAGGCGAACAGCTACAGGAGAAGAAGACGGTGAATGAGGAAGAAAAGCGCGCCTTGGAGGAAGCTCAGCGCAAGGCGCAACAGGAACTAGAGGAGGCCAAGAAGGCCCTGGCCGAGCAGGCCAAGCAGCTCGAAGAG
>CAYYEE010000857.1:0-1580 GCA_964470775.1 uncultured Planctomycetota bacterium
GCCGGGCCCGGCCGAACAGGGCATGGCGAAATGCACCAGCGCCAGGGCCAGCAGCACGCCGATGATGGCGGCCACCAAGGTGCGCACCAGCGCTTCGCCGCTTTCCTGCGTGCGGGCGTTCATCTCGTTGATGGCGGCCACGTGGTCGTGGTCTTCGGCGCGGGGGGTCATGCGCACACCTCGTGCGCATAGCGCATGTGGGTGCCTTCGCAGATGGCGGCCGCGGCGCGGTCGCGCAGCGTGGCTTCCACGTCGATGGCGGCGAACAAGTAGGCGTCGGCCGCGTCGAAGTCGTTCTGCGCCTGCGCCACGTCGCGGCGGGCGCGCAGCAGCCTCAGCGCGCAGCGGCGCTCGCCCTGCCACTGCGCGGCGAGCTTCGACAGGTCAGGGATGCGCTGCAGGCGCCTGCTGAGCGCCTTGGCCTGGCGGGCCTGTTCCTCGTAATGCTGGACCTGGTGGTCTGTGGCCATCGTGCCTCACGTCGCCCGGCCGGGTGGCCGTTGTCTTGGCGAGTGGGCGTAGTATGCGGGGCGCATACGCACAAAGTCAAGCGAACTGCATACACGGACTTTCGACTGCTGCGCCAACGTGCAACCATCGAGGTGGGGAGGTCACACCATGAAGAACGCGCTTTACGTCATTGCGGCGCTATTGGGGCTCTTTGTCCTAGTTGCGGTAATGAAACCTGACACGCCCGAAGCGAGGGATCTGCGCGTGCATCGCGCCGCAATCGAGCAATGCTGGAAGGATCAGGCGCGCAAGTCGCTCGCGCCAGCTGAAGCGCGCTTCATAGCAGGAGCGTGCGAAAAGATGGAGGCGGACTTCAAGGCCCGCTTCCACGTCACGCCATAGCTCAGTCGTCGGGTTCCAGGCGGCCCTTGAAAACCGCCAGCAGCTGCAGCCCTTCCTCGTGGCTGTCAAAAGCAACGTAGGCGGGGCTGATCGGGGCGGCTATCCATTGCCCAGGCGCGCGGCCTTGGTGGCACTGACGCGCGTGGATCTGCCCATGGCGGTCTTGTACCAGTAGCAGACGGCCTGGCGCAGGTCGACGCCGCGTGGTCCAGACGATCTCGGTGCCGGCCGGGTGATCCGGGGCAAGTGCGTCGTCAGGCAAGATGGTGCGGAACACTTCAGGAATCGGGCGCTTCACCAGGTCCTCCCAGGACATCATTGGGAGGTCATGAGACACCAGTCCCTGGCTCATATTTTGAGCCACTCGATACTGGGCGGCGTCCTCTCCTGCATTTGGGTGCTGTTGGTCCATCCAGCCAGAAGGAAGGCCAAGCGCCGATTCAATGGTCGCGGCTAACGTGTCACCCATGCCCTTCAGCCCGGACGCGACATTGCTCAAGTGCGAACGCATCTTTGGCTTGCCCATGGCGCGTGCCAAATCCGTCGGATTGATGATGGCCGACGGCCCGGTCATCAAAGATGCCAGGTTGGCGCGCCGATTGAGCTTGACAGGACTGGTGGGAGACACGGGCGGAGAGTAAGCGGGTTGCATTGGCGGGCCGTGAGCGCTATGCTTACGGTCATGGATAGCGTTTCGCATACGTCAGACCTTCTGCAGTTCGTGTCCG
>CAYYEE010000858.1:0-1578 GCA_964470775.1 uncultured Planctomycetota bacterium
CCGGTCTTGGGATTGACCGGCCCGCCCACGCAGTAGGTCTTCTCGAAGACCTCTCGGCCCTCGAGGATGAGCGTGTGCGCGGCGCGGCCCACCAGGTAGGCCGGGCGGTCTTCCTCTGGCACGAGGCCCAGTTCCTTCTTGCGGAAGAGCACCGGGTTGCGCCGGAAGTCGGCGAGCTGGTGGCTTGTCAGGTACTCCTTCGATTTCGCTTGGTAGGTCTCGATGGGTTCGCGGACGAGAAAGTTCGTCTTGGGACTGTCCATGCCGTTCTTCCCTCGCTTGAAGACCATCTCCTTGATGCTCACGCGGTCATCTCCTGCGGATGGGGCGCGCCGGGCACATCCGCAACGCGCTTCACCTTGAATGCGTTCTCGCCGAATTCCCGGATGGCGAACCCCGTGAAGATACGGCAGATATCCCGGCCCACCGGCGTGGTCGCGTCGATGACGCAGGCGCGCTTCTCGGCGTCCATGCAGTAGGAGGCGTCCATCCGCACCCGCGACTGGCCGTGCAGGCTTTCCGCCGCGAGCACCGCGAGAAGCAGCGCCTCCTCGACGTCCTGCATCCGGGCGGAGGGCTCGAACGCGTATCGGTAGATTTCCTTGTTCATGGCGGTCGCTCCTTTCCCGTTTCCGTTCCGGGTCGGCAAGCACGGCACATGCGCCGGTGATGAATACTTACCCGCCGGAACGCCGAGATGACGGACGGCCTCACAGGTAATCCCGCAAGTCCGCATTCTCGAAGATCACGCGGAGCTTCTTCACGTGGTCGTTGAGGGTCGTCCGCGGGACGCCCATCTCGCACGCCGCATCGGAGATGGTTCCGCGCTGCAAGAGCTCGCAGAGCCTGCGCAGGTTCTCCGGGAGCCGGGCGAGGGTCGCCGCCATATCCTGGGCGAACTCCCAATCCTCCTGGGCGGACCGGCTGCGCCGCCCCGTCATGCGATCGCGTTCTTCCAGGGCGATGGTCTCGCTCAGTTCGACCGTCGCGCCGTTTTCGGCTTCGAGGCGCTCGTTGAGCGAGCAAACCTCGCGCCGGTGGTCGCGCATCTCGCACGTGCGGTGGCGGATGAGCTTGCTGACCTTTCGCTCGATGATGCGGGCGACAAACGTCTTCTGCGTGGCCTTGTTCGGGTCGAACTTCGGCAGACGCATGAGCAGGTCGAGCATCATCTCTTGTTCGAGGTCCTCGCGGTCGGAGTCGGTGTAGCCCGCCGTGCCGACGAGCTGCCTTGCCTTGTGCCGGATGACCTTCGCCGCGTACTCGTTGACTTCTTACTGCTTCTTGCTGGCATCCATCGTTGCCTCCCTTGGCCGGGGAGGCGTGCGTGGGTGCCTGCGGAAGCAGCGACCACGAGAGGCGGAGGCGTCGTGAGTTCGCCGCGATTGCGGCACCCATGACTGCCTCCACCTTGTGGCCGGTTAATCGTCTGGTTTCCGAAACCGAACTGTCACCAAAGAACATTCATGCGGGGGCGTAGCCCGTCTTTATGCGGTGGTGTCCTCCTCCACGGTCATGCGGAACGGCAGGCCGTGCTTGATCTCGATGGAGTGGATAATCCCGTCCCCCAGTTCCTCG
>CAYYEE010000859.1:0-1577 GCA_964470775.1 uncultured Planctomycetota bacterium
GGGCCGCGTCCTCATCGTCGCGCACGTGAAGGAACTCCTCGAACAGGCCGTGGAAAAGCTCCGGCTCGTAGCGCCGGAGATGATGTTGCAGGTCGGCGTCTACTCGGCGGGACTCAAGAGCCGGGACACCGAGCACCCGGTCATCGTCGCTGGCGTGCAGTCGGTCTACAAGCGGGCGGCGGAACTCGGGCGGTTCGACCTCGTCGTCATCGACGAGGCGCACATGATCCCGCCTGACGGCGACGGCATGTATCGGACGCTCCTGGCGGGCCTCAAGGAGACCAACCCGGCGCTCCGCGTCATCGGCCTCACGGCGACGCCATTCCGCATGACGTCCGGCTCCATCTGCGGCCCGGAGAACGTCCTGAACAGCGTCTGCTACGAGATCGGCGTCCGTGAGCTCATCGTCCAGGGCTTCATCTGCCCGCTGAAGAGCAAGGCAGGACGTGAGAAGGCCGACACGAGCGATCTACACGTCCGCGCGGGCGAGTACATCGCCAGCGAAGTCGAAACGCTCATGGACACGGACGTCCTCGTCGAGTCCGCCTGCCGTGAAATCCTCGACTACACCCGCGACCGCAAGGCGTGCCTCGTCTTCACGAGCGGCATCCAGCACGGCACGCACGTGGCCGAGACGCTCCGGCGCATGGGCGCGAAGGTCGAGACGGTCTTCGGCGAGACGCTCGACTTCGAGCGCGACCGAACGCTTCATGATTTCAAAGCCGGACGGCTCAAGTACTTGGTGAACGTCAATGTGCTCACGACCGGCTTCGACGCGCCCAACATCGACTGCGTGGCGATGCTCCGGCCGACCATGTCGCCGGGGCTCTACTACCAGATGGTCGGGAGGGGATTTCGGCTCTGCGAGGGCAAGAAGGACTGCCTCGTCCTCGACTTCGGCGGGAACGTGCTCCGGCACGGGCCGGTGGACGACATTCGCCTGCGCGAGCCCGGCTCAAACGGCGACGGCGAGGCCCCGGCCAAGAAGTGCCCCGAATGCAATGCGCTCGTCGCCACGGGTTACGCGGCCTGCCCCCAGTGCGGCTATGTCTTCCCGCCGCCCGAGCGGCAGATGCACGACGCCCGGGCAAGTTCCGCGGGAATTCTCTCCGGCCAGGTGACGACCGCCGAGCACGAGGTTCACGAGACCTACTACGGCGTCCACATGAAGCGCGACGCGCCGCCGGACCATCCCCGAACGATGCGCGTCGAGTACCGCATCGGCTGGCAGCAGCACGTCTCCGAATGGATATGCGTGGAGCACTCCGGCTGGGCGCGCAAGAAGGCGGAATCCTGGTGGCGGCAACGTTCCAACGTGCCGCTGCCGGACAATGCCGAGGAGGCCGTCCGCCTGGCCGAGGCCGGGGCGCTTTGCAGGACGCTCGCCGTCACGGTGCGGAGCGTCACGGGCGAGAAGTACGACCGCATCGTTGGCTACAAGCTCGGCGAGAAGCCCTTCTACCGGGAGCCGGGATGGGATGACGAAGCGCTTGAAGGCGCGGGCGCGGAAGAGCCGTGTCCTGTCGGCGAAGACGGCGGGGAGGTCCCCTTCTGATGTCGCAGTCCAACGGACAACT
>CAYYEE010000860.1:0-1567 GCA_964470775.1 uncultured Planctomycetota bacterium
GTCGCCAATGGGTTTGTCGTTCATGTCTCTCTCCTCAGATGCTCGCCGCGATGTCGGCCAGCGTGTTGATGTGCAGCTTGTCGAGTTCCGTCACGTCCCCGCGGGCCATCGCCTTTTGGACGGAGCGGTTCACGGCGTCATTGCCAGCGGCCAGCGCCTTCTGGATTGCGGCCACGAAGGCCGCCCTGTCATCGGTGTTGGGGCTTGGCGACTCCGGCGCTGTCCCCACGTCGTTCTGCTGGGGCAACGGCAATTCAGGCTCCGCAACCTGCCCTGGGGCCGTCTCCATCGCTGGCGCGGCCTTGCGCCGGAAGCTCTGGCGGCCCGGCGTGTAGTTCGGCGTCACGGTGGCTGGCGTGTCGATCACTTCGGCCCGCACATCGTCGTCAATCACCGTGGCGATTTCGGGGGTCAGTGGCAGGTACTTCGTGGCCCTGCGCAAAACCGTCTTGCGCGCCATCATGTCCCAATCCGTAACCCAGGGGCCGCCCTTGGAAGCCTTGCTCCTGGCCCTAACGGCCTCTATCTCCCCAACGTCCATGTACTCGGCCGCAAGCGCGCCGTTGCTCTGTTCGATGAGACAGTACGCGCCGATCACGGCCCCGCGGTCTCCGGTCAACAACCTGGAAAACTCCACCTGCGGCGTAGCGCCAAGTCGAAACGTGAAGGCGTCCTTCTCTCGTACAACTTGCGCCTCCACCCGGCGAACGCGGCCCGCCCGGAAAAGCAGGTCCACCAGCCCCTTATAGTCCAGCATCAACGTTGCCTCGCGCCCGTAGGCCACAATGTGGGCGTGGTAGCCGTTCGGCTCAAGCCCCCACTCGGCCGCCTTCATCATGGCGCCCATCATGCTTTCGCCGGTGCAGTTGAGAAGTTCCGGCTTGCGGCTCGCGGCCAGGATGCACACCCTCAGCATGCGCTCTGGCGTCATGATTTTTGCCGCCGCCACGCTCATCATTTCTGCCATGCGACTGTGCAGCCCCGCGCACACGGATTGCAGGTTCTTGATACTGCCGATGGGCTTCTTGAGGTCAACCGCCGTCGTCTCAGCCATTGCCGCTCTCCTGTTTCTTCCTCACCGCCAGAACATCCGTAGCCGTCCACGTCAACGCGCCGGCCGCTTCCAATGCGGTCATGCAGTCCTCGACCGCCTTCTTCTTCCTGCCCCTGGGGGCCTGTTCGCGCAAAGCGTCTTCCAGCGCCGACTTCTTCACTTCCACAACCGTCAACAGGTCCGCGTCAAGGTGGGCGTGAATGATGGGCGCGGCCAGCGCCGCGTCGATGCTGGCCCGCTTGCGCGTCTCAAGCGCAAGCTCGCGCCCGTCGCCCATGTCCTGGGGGCCTTCCTGGGCCACTGCGGCCCGCACAGCGGCCTTGTACGCCTCAAGCTGCCGCCCAAGTTCCTGAGCCGCCGGGTAGAGCCTGGCGAGGTCTGCGGCCGTCGCTGGCAACGCTGCGCCCGGCCTGGCAATAATGGCCGTCGCCGCGTTCAGCATCCTGGCGTACTGGCCGCACTCAAACCGATGAGGGCAGAACCCGCACGCCTCGATGTCATCCGTGTAGCCGC
>CAYYEE010000861.1:0-1567 GCA_964470775.1 uncultured Planctomycetota bacterium
CCAGGAACGGCGACGGATGAGGGCGGGGGCTTGCGCGGGGCGGGGTTGCTTTACGCGGGGAGGGGGCGGGGGTATAATCCGGATGCTTCGGCATTTGGGTGTGACAGGGAAAGAGCGATGAACTGGCGGCGGGCTTGGCGTGCGCTTTGGGTGTGGGCGCTGGTGTGGGCGGCTCCGGCGGCGGGGGCGCCGGCGGGTTTTGTGTCTACGCAGCGGCTCTCCGAGGAGCTTAAGCTGCAGCGGCAGACGCTGGGGTTGAAGGACAACCAGGATCCGACGATGGCGCGGTTGTGGTCGGATAAGGTGAAGGTGACGCTGATGGTGGGGCTGGATTTTGCGTCGGTGAATGGGGAGGTGTGGCGTTTGTCGCGGTCCGCGGTGGCGGAGGGCGGGGACCTGTACGTGCCGGAGGATTTTGGGGCGAAGCTGGCGAGGACGCTGGGGGCGGGGGGGGCTATGGCGGCGAAGGCGGTGAAGGGGGCGGAGGACCCGGCGCCGCGGGGAAAGCGGGTGGTGATGATTGATCCGGGGCACGGGGGGCAGGATCCGGGGGCGATCGGGCCGCATGGGTTGAGGGAGAAGGACGTGGTGTTGGACGTGGGGCGGCGGGTGGCGCGGATTCTGGAAGAGAACGGGGTGACGGTGGCGATGACGCGTTCGACGGATGTGTTTATTGAGCTGGATGACCGGGTGTCGGCGGCGAACCGGCGCAACGCGGACTTGTACGTGAGTATCCACGCGGACGCGGAGTCGAATGGGAGCGCAAGGGGAAGCACGGTGTATTTTGCCGATGATGAGATAGGGCGGGACAAGGCGGATATTACGTACCGGGCGATTCTGGCCGGGAGGCAGTCGGATGTGGCGCCGCAGGCGGTGGGGGCGCCGGGCGGGTTGAGCGAGCCGGTGGAGGCGGTGGCGTACGGGATTATGCTGCAGGAGTACCGGTCGCGGAGCTGGCAGGCGGCGCAGCGGATTCTGGAGGGGTTGGGGGATTTGGCGGGGACGGCGTCGCGGGGGGCGCGACCGGCGAATTTTCGTGTGGTGCGGTATCCGCGGTGTCCGTCGGTGCTGGTGGAGCTGGAGTATCTTTCGACGCCGGATGTGGAGCAGCGTTTGGGTTCTCCGTCGTATCGGGAAAGGCTGGCTTCGGGTGTGGCGAAGGGGATTCTGGCGTATCTGAAGGCGGCGAAGTAGTGGTTCGTCGCGGCGGGGGTGGAGGCAGGCGGATGAGGCGAATGGCGGTCTGTTGCGTGGCGATGGTGGTGTTGAGCGGGTGTTATTCATACCGCTTTCGGAACGCGTGCCGGCAGTGGGCGCGGGGGGTGGATCCTTCGGAGCAGTTGTCGCTGGCGCGTTCGGGGGGGGACGCGCGGGATAAGCGTGAGGCGATGATTCGGCTGACGCGGATGAGTTTGAAGATGAAGGGGGAGGAGCGGGAGAAGTTTTGCCGTCTGGTTCGGGCGGAGTTGTTGAACAACGCGGACCCGGAGAGCCAGCCGGAGCCGGTGGTGCGGGTGACGGCGGCGGCGGAGTTGCGGGTGGTGGGGGCGGGCGAGGACGCGGGGGC
>CAYYEE010000862.1:0-1564 GCA_964470775.1 uncultured Planctomycetota bacterium
GGGGGGGGGACCCGGGGGGGGGGGGGGGGGGGGGGGACTCCGGGGGGGGGGAAGTCGAGGAGGCGGCCGTAAAGACGGCGCTGGCGCGCGCGCGCGGGGCGCTGGGCGGCCGGCAGCCCGAGGTCGTGGTTGTTCACGCGGCCGTGACGCGGGGCGACAGGGCGGGGCAGGTCTATGATGAGACCGTTCGGCGTGAACTGGAGGAGATGACGACGCGGGCGCCGCTGCGGATACCGGTTCTTCTGGCGGCGCTGGACGCATGCCGCGAGGTGTTTGAAGGCGCGGAGATTGTGGTGGCGTCGGAGAGCGCGTTCTTCGCGCATTTGCCGGAGCGCGAGCAGCGTTATGGTCTGGACGAGAAGTTGTCGGCGCAGCTGGGGCTGAGGCGGTTCGGCTTTCATGGTTTGTTTCACGAGGCGGCTTGCCGTTCGGCGGCGGCGGAGCGGTCGTGGCCGCTGGGCGCGCCGGCGCGGATTTTGTCGGTGTGTCTTGAACCCAAGCCAGAGGTGGCGGCGGTGCTGGGGACGCAGGCGGTGATGGTGAGCGGGGGGCAGACGCCACTGGAGGGGTTGCCGGGCGAGACGACGTGCGGTGAGCTCGACCCGGGCGTGCTCCTGATTCTGTCGCAGGATTTGAAGTGGGGGCCGGAGCAGATCAATCAAGAGCTTTCGAATCGCAGTGGATTATCCGGCGCCGCAGGCCAGCCCGTTTCCCTCCAGGCGGTCTTCCAATCGGAAGACAAGGGACATGTCCTTGCCCGGGACATGTTCCAGTACCGCCTCCTCCAGGCCTGCGGCGCCGGTATGGCTGCGTTGAGCGGGCTGGACGTGATTGTGTTTTCGGGCCGGTACGTGGACCTGGCGGACAAGATCGGGCCGTGGCTGGTATCGCAGCCAGTGTTCAACCACCCGCCTTTCATCTCCGGGGTGGCGTGGCGGAAGTATGGCCGGTCGCTGGAACGGATCGCGGCGGACCTGGGGGCGGCGACGGCGGCCGCGGCGGAGCGGGTGTAGGGCTGGGGTTGGCGGGACGGGTTTGACGGGTCTGACACATAGGACTGGCCGGACGAGGCGCAACGTTGAAAGGGCTGTCCGCTTGAGCGGGCGGCCCTTTTTGTGTGCGAGGTGGACCGCAAGGAGTGAATGGCCGGTTGCCGGCGGACTTGCTGGGGTTTCGCCCGAGGGGGCGGGGTGTGAGGCGTATTTCGGGTCTGGCTGCGCGGGGCGGTTTTTTGCTGGCGGAGTTCTTGGCAGCCGGTTGAAAATGTCGCGTCTGTTCCGGGGACACGTTGCGATCCCGCCGTTGGCGGGCTGAGGCGCCATGTCCCCGCCGACGCGGTGTCTTTTTTATCGGGCCGTTAGGGGTGGACACGGCGGCGCGGTCGAGCGCGCCGGGTCGGGTGTCGCTGGAGGAGACGGAGCGGGTGTTGGGGCCGTGGGTGTGAGAAGGGTTTTGGGGGCTTGGGGTTCTTGGGCGCGGGCTGATGGTGGCAATTGGGGGGCGGGCCACATAGAATGGGCGGAGAGCATGGGGCCGGCAGATTGAGGATACACGCATGTTTGTG
>CAYYEE010000863.1:0-1547 GCA_964470775.1 uncultured Planctomycetota bacterium
CGGGAAACCGTCCGGGTCCTCCTGAAGGAAATCCACGAACGCGTCCAGGTCCACGTTGGCCAGCTTGAACAGAATGGACGCCGTGCTGGTCTCCATCCGCACTTCCGCGCCGGCCTGCCACGCCAGGTCCGCCTCGCCCGTGCAGTCCACCACCGCCTTGGCCGGAATCGCCTGCCGGCCCGACTTGCTCTCCACAAACACGCCCTTCACAGCCTGGCCTTCCATGATCGGCCGCGCGCCCAGCGCATGCGTCAGCGTGGTCACGCCCGCCTCGCGCATCATCTCGATCAAGATGACCTTCAGCCGCTCGGAGTCGATCACCACCCCGGGCATCTCGCGCGTCTTCCAATGCGGCGACGCCGCGCCCGCGCCGATCAGCCGGTCCACCACCTCCGCCGGGAACCCGTGCACAACCTGCTCGCCCGTGGCGGTCAGAAAGCGGTTGCCGATGTTCGCCATCAGCGACGCCGTCGCCACCCCGCCCAGGCAGCCGTTGCGTTCCAGCAGAAAGGTCTTGGCGCCCGCCTTGGCCGCGGCCCACGCCGCCGCGCAACCCGCCACGCCCCCGCCCGCCACCACCACGTCCGCCTCTTCCAGAACAGGAATCGCCCTCGCCGCCTCGTACACGTTCGCCATCTCACCCTCCCTCATTGCGCGGAGTCCAAGGCGCCAGCGCCCTCATCCGCGTCCTTGACCATTCCTCACGCGCTTCGCCGTCGCCGTTTCGTCATTCCCCCTCTTGCCGTTCTTCGTGCTGCGAACGAGCAGAGCTTCGCTTTTGCGAACCCGTTCCCTGGGACCCCCGCCATCCAACAACCGCTCTTGCCGTTCTTCGTGTTCTTCGTGTCCTTCGTGGTCTCCCTGCCGTCTCCATCCTCCACGGCAGCCCGTCGTTCGCCGTTCCGTCGTTCCCCCTATTGCCGTTCTTCGTGCTCTTCGTGTCCTTCGTGGTCTCCCTGCCGTCTCCATCCTCCACGGCAGCCCATCGTTCACCGTTTCGTCATTCCCCCTCTTGCCGTTCTTCGTGTTCTTCGTGTCCTTCGTGGTTCAATCGCCGCTGCCGTTCTCCGCGTGAGTCCGTCTTCCGCCGTTGCCGTTCTTGGTTGCGGCTCCGCCACGCCACGTTCTCCGTGGCTCCCCTGATCTCATCACGCATCAACCGCATCATGGTCAGCGCCACGGCCTTGGCGCCGCGGACAAGGTCCTCGATCACCACATACTCCCCTGCCGAATGCGCCGCGCCCGGCGCGCCGCTGCCCATGCCCGCCACCTGCGCCTTCAACTGCCGGGCCAGATGCGCCACATCGCCCCAAGCGCTCAAGACAAACGCCTCCACGGGCCGGCCCGCCACCTCGCTGGCCGCCTTCACCGCCTCGCGGACCAAAAGGCTGTTCGCGTCGCCCCGCGCCGGATACAGGTCCTTGATCCACGACACCTCGGCCGGCTTGCGCGCGAACCACGGGTCTCGGCTGGGCAGCGCGGCCATCGCCTCCTCAAAGCGTTTGCGGAACAGCGCCCCGCCCCACCCCGCGCCTTGGCGCTCCGCC
>CAYYEE010000864.1:0-1540 GCA_964470775.1 uncultured Planctomycetota bacterium
TCGACGAGCCCGACTACGGCACGCTGCTGGACGACATGTTCTTCACGCCGGGCGGCATTCCCACCCAGCGCTTCATCGCGCCGCGGGTGGAGGTGGAGCTGGCCTTCGTGCTCCAGCGCCGGCTGCAGGGCGCCGACGTGGATGTCGAACTCGGCGGAGAAGCGGGCTTCGGGGAGGCCGGCCAGGGCGGCGAGGGTGGCTTCGCGGCCGCCGGAGCGGCGGTCGGTGGCTTCGGCCATGGCCAAGCCGGCGTGGGTGACGCTTTGGGCGTAGATGCGGACGTTGTCGCTGTCGCCGGGGAAAGCGACACGGGCGCGCCAGCCGGGGCGCAGGGATTCGAAGCGGAGATCGTAGGAGACGCGCCAGAAGCTCTCGCCGCCGATGGGGGCGCGGCGGCCTGAGGCGGCGAGGCGCAGGCCGGCGAAGGCCGCGCCGGCAAGGGCCAGGGCGAGGGCGGTCCAAAGGGCGGTGTGGCGGTGTTGCATCAGGGTTGCTGTGTCATTGTTCTTGGGGGCGCGCCGGCTGGGGGCGCGGGGCGAGGGGCGGGCTGGGCCGCGCCTTCTCCGGGGCTGTCGGGCAGGGGAGCGCCTGATTCGTCAAAGGTGATCTTTTGTTCTCGTTCGGCGACGTTCCATGCGGTGAGGAAGGCCAGCCGGGCCACGCGTTCCATTTTGGCGGGGATGAGCTTGTCCCAGGTGTCCCGGGGGGTATTATAGTCTGGATCGATGCCGCCGAAAAAGTAGATGATGGGCACGCGGGCGTAGTAGAACCAGGTGTGGTCGGAGCGGCCGAGGCGGTAGGAGGCGGGGTGGACGAGGCGGAGGCCGACGAGGCGGTTGGCTTGCTGGTGGATGAGGTGGAGTTGGGGGCTGGAGCGGGAGCCGACGACCATGATTTCGTCGGGGACGTTGCGGCCGACCATGTCGAAGTTGACCATGAGGACGGTGTCGGCGATGGGGAGGACGGGTTCGGCGGTGTAGTGGCGGGAGCCGAGGCGGCCGATCTCTTCGGCGTCGAAGGCGGCGAAGACGATGGTGCGGCGGGGCGCCTGGGGCAGGCGGGCAAAGGCCTGGGCGACGGCGAGGAGGCAGCCGACGCCGGAGGCGTTGTCGTTGGCGCCGAAGAAGATGCGGCCGCCGCCTTCGCCGAGGTGGTCGTAGTGGGCGCCGATGACGACAGCCTGGGTTTGGAGGTTTTCGTCGCGGCCGGGGAGGGCGGCGAGGATGTTTCGGCCGAGGACGGGCTGGCCGGCGATGGCGGCGGAGAAGCGGACGCGGCGGCCGCGAAGGATGGTGGATTGGGGTTCGCGCTGGCTGGAGATGTCGAGGGCGAGGAGGCGGAGCTCGGAGAGGGACATGCCGGCGAGTTCGGCGGCGGCGGAGAGGCTGACATGGAGGACGGGGATGGAGGCGTCGAGGGGGGCGCCGCCTTCGGGCATGCTGAGGCGGCGAGAGACGGGGAGCTGGGCGTTCCAGGCGGCGGGGTTGCCGGCGAAGAGGACGAGGGCGGCGCCGTGGGAGGCGGCGTTGCGGGCTTTGCT
>CAYYEE010000865.1:0-1537 GCA_964470775.1 uncultured Planctomycetota bacterium
GCGGGGGCAGCGCCATGGACACGGCCAAGGGCGTGGCCGCGGGGGTGTTTTTCACGGGCGATCTGTGGGATATGACGAACCACGGGCAGCAGCCCTATGTTCCGCCGCAAAAGGCGCTGCCGCTGCTGATGATCCCCACGCTGGCGGCGACGGCGAGCGAGATGAACGGGAACGCGGTGTTGACGAACACGGACCTGCGCGAGAAGTGCGCGATTTCGTCGCCGGCGCTGTACCCCAAGACCTCGATCGTGGACCCGGCGCTGACGTTGAGCGTGCCGGCCGAGCATACGGCCTACGGCGCGGTGGACACCATCGTGCACGCGACCGAGGGTTATTTCAACGCGGTGGACGACACGCCGCTGCAGGACCGGATCGTGGAGGGGATTGTGTCCACGGTGGTGGAGCAGGCGCCGCGGGTGATGGTGAAGCTGGACGACCTGGCGGCGCGGTCGCACTTGCAGTGGGCGAGCATCGTGGCGCTGAACGGGCTGCCGCAATCGGGCTGCGGGGGCGGGTTTCCGGTGCATCACATCGAGCACGGGCTGAGCGCGATTCACGATGTGCCGCACGCGGCGGGGCTGGCGGTGGTGGGGCCGGCGTGGATGCGTTACGTGGCGCGTCGAAGGCCGGAGAAGCTGGCGCAGTTCGGGGCGCGGGTGTTTGGGGTGGAGACGGCGGGGCGCTCGCCCGAGGCGGTGGCGATGGAGGGGATTCAGCTCTACGAGGAGTTCGTGATGAGCCTGGGGGTGGCGACGCGGCTGAAGGGGCTGGGCGTGAGCGAGGAGACGCTGGACCTGATCGCGGACACGGTGATGCGCAACTACGGGGTGGACCAGGGCCGCGTGCGCGGGCGACCGCCGCTGGACCGGGCGGCGGTGGGCGAGATTCTGCGGTCGGCGTTGTGAAGGGGCGGGGGGTGATTCTCTGGGTGGACGCGGACGCTTGCCCGCGCGACGCCAAGGAGATTGTGTTCCGGGCGTCGCAGCGGCTGCAACTGCCGGTGAAACTGGTGGCGTGCCAGGTGATTCACGCGCCATCGTCGGAGTTGATCGAGCGCATCGGCGTGCCCGGTTCTCCCGACGCGGCGGACGACCGGATCGTGGAGCTTGTGTCGGCCGGGGATCTGGTGGTGACGGACGATGTGCCGCTGGCGGCGCGGGTAGTGGAGAAGGGGGCGGTGGCGCTGACGCCGCGAGGGCAGGTGTTTGACGCGGACAGCGCGCCGCAACGGCTGGCGGCGCGGAACCTGATGGAGGACCTGCGCGAGCGGGAGGTGATCCGCGGGGGCGGGCCGGCGCCCTACGGGCCGGCGTACCGGCGGCGCTTCGCGGACGCGCTGGACCGGCTGCTGGCCAAACGGACGCGGGGGCGGAGGTAAAGAGCAGCGGCGACGACGAGGAGACCACGGAGGACCTGGGGCGGCGGAGCCGCAACCGAAGAACGGCCGCGGCGAAAGACGGGCTCACGCGAAGACGCGAAAAGGGGCAAACGGCAACGGCGATTGAACCACGAAGAACGCGAAGAGCACGAAGAACGG
>CAYYEE010000866.1:0-1533 GCA_964470775.1 uncultured Planctomycetota bacterium
ATGCGACTGGCGGTCGAATGGCACGCTGTCGGCGGTCCGGGACGTCCCGCCGTACCGGGGCGCGGACCGGACCGGGTACCGCCAAGTACAGGCGGACGTCTCGGACGCCCGATATGCGACTGGCGGTCGAATGGCACGCTGTCGGCGGTCCGGGACGTCCCGCCGTACTTGCCCGTCCTTGCAGACGGGCCGCACCTCGTTCGGGTTCGAAACGCACCCGGCCGTACCCTTGCATCAGATTGCCGCACCCCCGGCCACCAATCGATTACGGCTCTTTTGAGCGTATCGCCGAGAACCACCGCGGCTCTCAACGCGTGGCGTCAAGTACGCCCTTGAAGTAACCGATCGACTCGGCGATGCCGGGCAGCGGGTCGTTCATGTCCTTCTCATATTCGAGGCTGCAGGCGCCGGCATAGCCGACTTTCCGCAGGGCACGGACGAAGGCGGGGATATCGAGCTGGCCGCGCGGCATTTCGATACCCTTGCCGCTCTTGTCTGGAGCCGTGACATTCTTGATGTGTATGTCGTGGACACGGTCCGCGAAGTCCTGCAGGGCCTTGATTGGGCACTTGCCGCCGTCGCGGTACTGGTGGCCGATGTCGAGGCAGAGACCAACCCGCTTGTCCATGTCCTTGATCATCGCGATGGCGCTCTCAGCCGTTGGAAAGAGTTCGGGCATGTCGGGGCCGTGGTTGTGGATGGCGTACTGGATGTCGTACTCCTTCACCTTTTCGTTGATAAGCGTGAGCAGTTCCGGCGAGGCCACGCGTTTCTTCTCGACCAGCTTGAAGGGCACGCCGACGAGCACTTTGACACCGACGCGCTTCGCGTAAGCGAAGGCGTTGTTGACATCTTCCTCCGTTCCCATATAGATGGGGCCGACGCCGTAACCGGTCACGCCGAAGCTCGCGCATTTCTCGTGGAAGGCTTTGATCTCATCGTCCGTGCTGGTCAGCGGCAGGTGGAAGTCCTTGATACAGAGATAGTGGACGTCCACGCGTTTCAGCATCTCAAGCGTCTGGTCCGGGATATCCTTGAGGGTCGCCTGCGGGTTCTTTTTCAACGCGTCGGCTAAGGCCGCCTCCTTGTCGAGCTTGAACTTGTTAAAGGTGTAGCCGGCGACAGCCACCTTGAACAGGTCCGGCTGGCCGGCGGTCCGCTGGGCAAGGGCGGCCGACGGCAGGGCGCCGGGCGCTGCTGCGGCGGCCAACCCGAGGCCGGCGCGTTTGAAAAAGGTGCGACGTGTGGTCATAAGATAGTCTCCAGTGTTGAGCTTTCTTTGTAAACCGGGCGGGACGCAAAGTCAAGCGCGATTAAGACACTCGCCCTTTTGCGCCCTTTTGTATGTGTACCGCGGGCGGATTTAGGGTATAGTAGGGCCGTCAACGTGAGACGGGATTCGGATATGATGCGTTATTTAGTGATCGACCGCTCAACCAGCCGGCCGGGGATGGCGCTTTTCGAGGGGAACGGGCTCGCCTTCGAAGAGGTTTGGGACGGCGAGCCTGCTCGCGCGCCACAGTGGATGGCAGA
>CAYYEE010000867.1:0-1532 GCA_964470775.1 uncultured Planctomycetota bacterium
GCGCGTTATGTGCTGGCCAAGGGCGCGTCGCCCATTCAGGAAGTGTGGTCGGGCGGGAAGCGGGTGGCGCAGGCCCAGGGCGGCCGGGGGTTGTACCTGGTGGATCAGCGGGGGCGGGTGGCCAAGGCGTCGGCGGACGGGGAAAAGATGGAAGTGGAGGCGTCGGGGCCGGTGGCGGCGTGCGTGCGGTTTGAGGGGGACTACAAGACGAGCGAGGGAGAGCGGGTGGCGCGGCACGTGACGCGCGTGGAGGCGAACGCGGGGCAGCCGTTCGCGCGGGTGACGCACACGCTGATCCTGACCGAGGATACGAACAAGGTGTGGTTCCGCGAGGCCGGGTGGGAGTTTGCCGTGGCGGCGGGCGGCCAGGCGCAGGCGATCTTCGGCGTCTCCCGCGGCGAGCCCTTGAAGACGCAGGCCGTGCCCATGGACAAAGGCACGGCTTCGGCGTGGATGATTCAGGATTCGCACTATCGCCACGGGCACGGAAAAAACCACTTCGCGGTGGCGCGCCGGCCCGCCGGCGGCCAGGAGACGACCGTGCTGGAGGGGCAGGAGTGCGGCGATTTTGCCGCGTTGGCTGGGAGCGAGGGTGGGCTGGCGCTGGGGTGTCGCGAGGCGGCTCGGCAGCATCCAAAGGAGTTTGAGGCCCGGCCGGGCTTTTTGACGCTGAAGCTCTTCAGCAACCGCGCGGGCGAGGAGATGGACTTCCGCGCGGAGGCCCTGGTAAAGCGGTGGGACTTGGCGGGGTGGTATGAGAAGACGCTGTCGCAGTCGAACAAGAAGACGAACCCGCTGGAAAGGGTGCGGAAGTTCACGAGCAACGCGGCGGGGTGGGGCAAGACGCACGAGCTGCTGATCGCGCCTGTGACAGCGGCGGCCCCGCAAGAGGCGGCGAAGTGGGCGTGGCTCCTGGCAAAACCCGTGCAGGCGATGGCGGACCCGGCGTGGATCTGCGCCAGCGGCGCCATGTACCGCGTGCGCCCGCGCGACCGGGAGAGGTTTCCCCTGGCGGAGAAGCTGATCGACGAGACGTTCGCCGTGTGGGAGAAGCGGATTGACGATTGGGGCGATTACGGTTTTGTGGATTACTTCGCCGGGCCGCACCTGGGCTACAAGGGAAACTACGTGAATCCGTTCCGCTACGGGCGGTTTACGTACAGCCTGCGGGCGGACTTGTGGCTGCTCTACGCCCGTTCAGGCGAGCGGCGGATGCGGGATCTTGCGGAGGGGACGAACCGGGCCTACATGGACAACTTTTTCGCGCTGTGGGACGCGGGGGAAAAGGTGGCGGGCTTGTGCGTGAGCGGCGCGGGCGACGGCTACGACGCCAAGGGCGGGCTCCCGTTCTACTGGGAGGGAATCTCGACGTTCAATCTCTTGAGTTCGTCGAACCTGGACCAGTTCCTGTGGCTTTACTACTTCACGGGTTTCCGCCACGCTAAGGACCGGGTGGAGGACTACGGGCGCGGGGCGCTGAAGGCGTGGTCGCCGCAGCGGGCAAAACGGGATTGGCGCATTCTGGCGACGAC
>CAYYEE010000868.1:0-1530 GCA_964470775.1 uncultured Planctomycetota bacterium
GTCGAGCTGCCGCGCGTCGGCGGCGCTGTGGCCAACAGAGGCGACCGCTCCGTGACGGCGCAGTTCGCGGATGACGTCCAGCGCGCCGGGCAGCTCGGGCGAGAGCGTCATGATCTTCAGCGAGCCGGCCGACCGATCGAGGTAGAGCTTCAGTTCCTCCAACGACGGCTCTCGGAGAAAGGCCGCGTCCATGCCGCCGCGGCGTTCAGGGGCGATGAACGGGCCCTCGAAGTGCGCGCCTAGGATCTTCGCGGAGGCCGGCGGCGCCTCGCGTTGGGCTTGGCGCACGCCGTCGGCGAACTGGAGATAGCGTTCCACGGACAAAGACGCGGCGCCGGGGGTGAAGCCTGTTACGCCAAAGCGCGGCTGAGCGGCGGCGACGCCCATGATGCCTTGCGCGTCCATGACGCCGAACTGGAGCAGGCCGTGCACGTGCAGATCGATGAAGCCGGGCAGGATGAAGGCGTCGCCGAAATCGAGGACGCGGCCGCGGCCCGTGGCGGTCCGGCCCATCCTGGAGATGCGGCCTTCCTCCACGACCAGCGCGCCTTTGAAAACGCCGTCGGCCGCGACAATGCGGCCCTTGAGAATCGTCATCGTCCGTCTCCACGTGACGCCCCTCGCTTTATGGCCAACGTCAACATAAAATAACCGTCTTGTCACGCGTTCTCAAGCCGCGTGCGGTTTCTCTAGAGGCTGCTATCGCTCATGGGGACGTTCCTGAAGAAGAACTGGTTTCTCCTAGGGCTGTTCTGCTGCATCGTTCTGGCTTTGACCTTTCCAGCTCCCGGCCGCTTCCTGGATGATCACGGGGCGAAGTCCGTCTCCATTGTCCTGATCTTCTTCATGTCCGGCGTGTCCATTGACACCCGCCGGGCGAAGGACGACCTTTGGCGCTGGAACGCTCACGTTCTGATCCAAACGTTCAGCTTTGGACTGTTCCCGGCGATGGTTTTCTGGACGTCGTTTTGGTGGCTGCCGGCCGGTCCGCTCAAGACGGGGGTGCTTCTTGTCGCCGTGCTGCCCACGACCATCTCCTCGTGCGTGGTCTACACGGCGGCGGCGGGGGGGCGGGCGCCTTGCGCCCTGATCAACGCGGTGGCGGGCAATCTGCTGGGCGTGGTCATCTCGCCGCTGCTGCTGGGCTTGCTGGCCGGGCGGCAGGGAGGGATTGATCTTGACTCGGCGGGCAAGACAATGGTGGGTTTGTGCCAGCTTGTGCTGGCGCCGCTTCTGGCGGGGCAGGTGGCGGCGCGACTCTCTCACTGGCCCGTGAAGATTGTGGGGCGGGTTCAGCGCACCGCGGCGCCGGCGCTGATTCTGCTGATCCTGTTCTGCTCCTTTTGCCAGTCCGCTGGGGCGTTGCGCGGGGCGGTTAGAGACATCTGGCCGGTGATGCTCTATCTCGCGGCCATTCACATCGTTTCGGTGGTTCTGGCCAAGGTCTGCGCGGCCGCGTTCGAGCTGCCGCCGGACGTCCGGCCGGCCGTGGTGTTCTGCGCCACGCAAAAGACCTTGTCGCTGGGCATT
>CAYYEE010000869.1:0-1530 GCA_964470775.1 uncultured Planctomycetota bacterium
CGGGGCGCACCGCCTAGGAGCGTCTACCCGCTTCGCCCTTGCCTTGCGCGCCGGCTTCTGCAAAACTAGCGACAGACCAACAGCGGAGGCGGGTGTCATGCAGATCGTCGAACTTGCCAAAGATGACATTCAGGTCCTGTGCCTCAAGGGCAAACTCGACTCCATGGCCGTGCCCGCGGTCGAGAAGGCCATCCAGGATGCCTTGCAGCGCTCGTCTCTCCGCGTCCTGCTTGATCTATCGGGAGTGGACTTTATCAGCAGCGCCGGTCTGCGCGTGGTGCTGGCCTCGGCGAGGCAACTCGCCAAGCGTTCCGGCGTCCTTGCGTGTTGCGCCGCTACGCCGGCCGTGGCCAGGGTTTTTGAGCTTGCCGGCCTGGGATTCGGCTTGTCGATCTACGACAGCGAGCAGGACGCGCTGACCGCCCTGGCGGCGGACAGGCCAAGCGCTTGACCGCGAGCCGCATAGACTGCGCCATCGGCCGGACGGCTGGCCGCTACTTAGGAGCAAAAGGCATGGAACTCAAGACGATCCGGGCCGACGACCAGCTATCGCACGTCGCCCTCGTGGGACGTCTGGACGCGGAAGGCGTGCAGGAGGTGGACCTCCAGTTCGTCGCCGCCACGGCCAGCCGCAAGAAGCCGGCCGTTGTCGACATGTCCAAGGTGGACTTTGTCGCGTCTCTGGGCATGAGAATGCTGGCTGGCTGCGTGCGCTCTCTGTTGACCAGCGGCTGCAAGGTGGCGTTGCTCAACCCGCAGCCGCTTGTGCTCGAAGCCATCACCAACGCCGGTCTGCTGGGCTTTCTGCACGTCGAGAAGGACCTCGACGCGGCCGTCCAGTACGTCACCAGCCGCTGAAGCCGCGGCCAACGGGTTCCATGAAAGAACGCCACATGAGCGAACAAACCTGCATCGCCATCCCCAACAGCATGGACGGCCTCGCGACTCTGGCCAAGAAGGCGCAGGCGTTTCTGGAAAGCTGTCAAGCCCCTCCGCGCGCCGCCTACGCCACCGAGTTGACGCTGGAGGAGATGGTCACGAACATCATCAAGTACGGGTATGACGACACGCTGAAGCACGAAATCCTGGTGCGCATGGCCGCGGACAAGGATTTCCTCACGCTGGTCGTGGAAGACGACGGCCACGAGTTCGACCCCACGGCCGCGCCCGACCCGGACACAACCAAACCGCTGAGCGAGCGGAAGATCGGCGGGCTGGGCATCCACCTGGTCCGCAGCATGGTGGAGAACATGACCTACCGGCGCGAGGGCGGGCGCAACTTCCTCCAGGTCCGGATTCCGCTTGTGGAAGCCGCGCAATAGCCGGGCCGGCGGAGCCCCCGGGCTACCTGCCGCCCGGTTCCCGCTCCGTCATCTCCACGGGCAGCCAGTCCTTCTTCAAACGCGCCACCACGGCCCGCCACTTGTCCCGCTGGCCCGGCGTCAGCAGCCTCTCGATCCGCTTCTCCGATTCCCTCAGCCGCGCCAACACTCTGGGCGCCACCTCGCGCCTGAGCCCCACGAAGAAATT
>CAYYEE010000870.1:0-1528 GCA_964470775.1 uncultured Planctomycetota bacterium
TGAGGCGGCTCCGGTGCGGCCGCGGCGCCCGCTGCCCGTCGCGCCGCCTCGCCGTTATGTTCTCTCATTGCTCCCCTGCCTGTCAGGAATACACACCCAAAACCAAAGCATACCACAAGCCCCCGGCAATCGCACCGCGCCCCGCCCCCGAACTACCCCCGCCGGCGTCGCCGTTCGCCTCCGCCGTTCCCCCTTGCCGTCGCCGTCCCCCGCGCGTTCCCGCCGTCGTCGTTCTTCCGTCCTTTCCGTCCCTTTCTCGTTGCCCGCCGTTTCGCGCTTGCCAGCCGCCCCCCCTTTCCGGTATCATATTTGACTCGTGACCGGCCGCGCCGCGGCGCCGCCGCGTGGCCTGGCCGCCGAAACCGAGGCGCTGGCGGGCCTCCTGTCAGGGAGAACCACCGATGGACAAGTACGAATGCATGGCGTGCGGGTGGATCTACGATCCAGCCAAGGGCGATCCTGACAACAACATCCCGCCTGGCGTGCCTTTCGAAAAACTGCCCGAAGACTGGGTCTGCCCCGCCTGCGGCGCAGGCAAGGACCAGTTCGAAAAGGTCAAGTAGTCGGCAGCCGCGCGCCATGCGCGCCCTGCCCAGCCATCAAGAGGAGCCGAACCGAATGGGTCAAGTCGTGGCTATTAACACGGCCAACTTCGAGCAAGAAGTCCTCAAAGCCGAAGGCCTCGTGCTCGTCGATTTCTACGCCCCCTGGTGCAGCCACAGCCGCCGCGCCAGCCCTGTCATGGAATCCCTGGCCAACACCTATGAGGGCCGCGTCAAAGTAGGCAAGCTCGACGTCTTCGCCGACAACTCCCTCTCCGTCAAGTACCGCATCTTCTCCACTCCCACCGTCATCATCTTCAAGAAGGGTGAAGAAGTCGCCCGCATCGCCGGCTCCGCCGTCCGCGAAGGCGTCCAGCCCAAGCTCGACGCCCTCTTGGCGGCCTCTTGACCGCCCAATGGCCGCGCCGGGCGCTCAACGCTTGCCGCCCCGCGGCGGGGACATGTTGCGGAAGTCCGCCATCAGCGCGACCGCAACGTGTCCCCCCAATGGCCACTTGACGCACAACGGGCTGCCCGCCCGCGCCAAACCGGGTTCTCGTCCACTAACAGCCGCCAGGGGGGCATGACGTGACCGCGGAAGCCCTGCGCCTCGTCTTCGTTTTCCTCTTCGGCAGCCTCCTCGGCAGCTTTCTCAACGTCTGCATCTACCGCCTCCCCCGCGACCGCTCCGTCTTCAGCCCCGCCCGCTCCTACTGCCCCATCTGCCACCAGCGCATCGCCTGGTTCGACAACGTACCCATTCTCAGTTGGCTCCTCCTTGGCGGATGCTGCCGCCACTGCGGAACCCTCATCTCCTCCCGCTACGCCATCGTCGAAGCCCTCACCGCCTCCCTCTTCACCCTCGTCTACGCCATCCTCGTCCAGCGCGGCGAAACCTGGGGCGTCATCGCCGCCTACGAAGCCCTCCTCGCCGTCCTCATCGCCTCCTCCTTCATCGACATCGAACTCCGCATCATCCCCGACTC
>CAYYEE010000871.1:0-1528 GCA_964470775.1 uncultured Planctomycetota bacterium
GGCGCCTGAAGGGGTTTTGGTGAACACGGAGCTGGCGCAGGATGGGAGGCTGCTGATTCATCTGCGCGACCAGGGGGCGGAGGAGGCGCCGGTGAAGGGAGTGAGGATTCGACTGGCGAAGGATCTGGCGGGCAAGGTGGAGTGGCGGGTGTGGACGCCGGGGGGCGGGGGACAGGTGGAGGCGAAGGCTGGGGCGGGGGAGGTTGTTCTAGGTGTTGGGGAGTTCCGGCGGTATGCGTTGGTGGAGGGGGGGTGAGGGCAAGGACGGCAGGGACAGCGAGAACGCGGGGATGGGAACGGAGGCCGGCTGTTGACGCCTGGCTGGAGGCGAGGCTGCGATGACGATTCGGAGAAAGGCGTTTGTTCTGCTGCTGCTGACGTCGCTTATTCCGCTGGTGGCGGTGGCGGTGATGCACCGGATGAGTATGGTGTCGCTGGGCCGGCGGCTGGGCGCGGGGGCGCGCGACACGCTGACGCGAAATGCGGTGCGGACGATCCACCGCGTTGTGGAGGACTATGGGGAGATTGTGGAGCGGGACCGGCGGCTGGTGGAGTCGGCGCTGCGCTTTCAGGCGCGGGAGGTGGAGGCGCGGTTGGCGGCGCCGTCGCCGGCGGGGGCGCGGGTTTGGCGCGCGGAGGACTTCGACCGGGGGGCGGCGCCGGGGGAGGACGGGGAGGAGCGGCGGCTGGCGCGGCCGCGGGGGGATGGGCCGGGGGATTTGGCGGTGTCGTATGCGGCGCCGGCGATCTATGTCGTCAAGGGGGTGGAGTGGGCGAAAGTGGCGGCGGACGCGGGCCGGTTGTCGGGGCTGGCGGACGCGTGGCGAGAGATCTGGCGGATGGCGCCGGACGCTATCCTCTGGCAGTACGTGTCGCTGGCGGAGGGGCTGCATTGCAGCTATCCCGGCCACGGGGGGTACCCGGAAGACTACGACCCGAGGACGCGGCCTTGGTACAAGGAGGCGACGACGTGGGAAGGTCCGCAATGGACCGCGCATCATGACGTGACGACGCGGTTGACGGCGCTGACGGTGTCTCTGGCGGTGAAGCGGCCGGACGGCGAGGTGGCCGGGGTGACGGCCATCGACGTGCCGATCGAGGTGGCGCTGGCGCCGCTGAGGCTGCCGCCGATGTGGGCGAAGGACGCGGCGGCGATGCTGGTGTGCGCGGGGCCGAAGGGGACGCCGTTCGAGGGGAAGCTGGTGGTGATTATGCAGAAGGGGGTGGAGTCGGGCGCGGACGACTGGCGGGCGCCGGTTGATCTGAAGACGCTGCGGTGCGACAGCGCTGAGGACACGGAGGCGGTTCTGAACGACATCCAGTCGGGCGAGGGGGGGACGCGGATCGTGAGGCTGGGCGGCCGGGACATGCTGTGGGCCTATGGCCGGGACCTGGGTGGGGAGTATGTGCCGCTGGTGGTTGTGCCCTGCGACGTGATTGCCGCGCAGGCGCAGGCGATCGAGGACCGGGTGCTGGAGGAGACGCACGCGGCGCTGATGCGGACAGGGGTTGTGCTGGCCGTGGTGGC
>CAYYEE010000872.1:0-1526 GCA_964470775.1 uncultured Planctomycetota bacterium
CCGCTGCCACTGGAGGAATCGATCGCGCTTCTTGCGGAGGCGTATGCGGCGCTGCTGAAGCGTCTGATCGCCAAGGCGCCGGGCAAGCCCGCCAAGGGCGCGCCGCGCAAAGGGCGTGTGTTCGGCGTGATTGACGTCTGAGCGCGCTGCCGAGGGCGCCAGGTTGCGGAGGCATTGGCCGTGGCGCCAGCGTCGCCCTCATTCCCCAACGGGTCTGCCGTGATAGAAGTTGGGTCACGGAAGCATCTCTTCGTTGGCGAGCGGCTCATCGAGGGGCAGCAGGGCATGCGGCTGGTGACAAACCCGCCGGTACGGCTTCGGGTGGTGATGCAGGCGGCGAAGCTTCATGCGTTTCAGTTCGCGGGGGGAGGGGCGCGCCCATGGGACGCATGCGGCGGATGGGCCCTGCGGGGTGGCGTCAGAGGCCCATGCGCGTCTCCGTGGCAGGCGCCCAGCCAAGGTCTTTGCGCATGCCGGCGAGGTTGCAGAGCAGGGCGATGGCGTTGCAGGTGATGGCCGTGCCGGGCATGTCGGACTGGTTCTTGCACGGGCCCAGATGGAGCCCGCCGTGGCTGCGCAGGGACTGGCCGGGCGAATAGCTGAAGGCGCCGTCGGGCGCGAGCAGGGGCTCGAGGCGGGGCAGCGCGGCAGCGGCAAGATCGGCGGCTTCCTGGCGGCGATGGTCCGTGAAACGCAGGGCGGTGTCGAGGACGAGGGCGACGTCGAAGACGCTGCATGCGTCCGGGGCGCCGTTGGCCAGGGCGGGGGATTCGCGCATGCCGCGGATGCAGAGGTCTATGACCTTTTCGGGGTACTGGACAGGCAGGCGCGAGTTGGGGATGGCCTGGATCCACACCTTGAAAATGCCGTTGATGAGGACGTGGTCGGGCACGGCGCTGCCGTCGGACCAGGCGCCGGTGGCGGGGTCCTGGCGCTCGACAAGCCACTTGACCGCGGCTTCGATGATCTCGCCGGCTTTGGCGTCGCCGAGGAGTTGGTTGATGCGGTGGAACCAGATGATGGCGCCGGCGGTGGAGCCGGCTCCCCAGGGGTTGCTCCAGGGCAGGCTGGCCAGGTGGCGGGCGACGTCCTCCGGGGTGTTGAAGCACTCCTGGTGCTGGAGAGGATAGCGGGGCGTTCCGCCGAGTTCGATGATGGTGGACAGGCCGTTGCGGGAGGTCCAGCGGCGGACGACGTAGATCTCCTGCTCCGTGGGGCGCTCGCCTTTGCAGATGATGTGGCGCTCCATGGCTTCGTCAATCAGGAGGCCGTCGGAGGGCCGCTGGAGTCCCTTGAGGTACTCGATCCAGGCCTTGCGCTCCGCCTCGGGGACGCCGGCCTCCACCGTGCAACGAGTGGTCTGGGCCATATGGCTCGAGTCGAGGTCATAGGGTTCGTAGGCGTCCTGGGCGAAGCGGTAGCGGCCGGGGCCGCTGGAGTGGCGCATGCGGGCGACCCAGGCGGGGACGGACGGGTGCAGATACTCAGAGTAGGCAGAAAAACCTTGACTTTTCTTTTTGCGCGTG
>CAYYEE010000873.1:0-1521 GCA_964470775.1 uncultured Planctomycetota bacterium
GCCGTTGACGTTGGTGTCCGTCACGTCGTTGTCGCCGTTGAAGTCGACCTTGTCCGGCGTGCCGTCGTTGTTCCAGTCCACGTAGAAGAAGGTCTGGCAGATCGGCGTCACCCAGAGGGGGCTGCCGTTCTGATTCGGGTTCGTGCCGGAGGTCCAGTCGCGCCCGGCGCCCAGGCCGACCAGGGCCTGGTTCGACAGGCGATTTTCGGGGACGAAAGGCACGCCCCAGTCCCAGATCGTGCCGTCGTTGTCCACCGCGGCCACGCCGGTGAACTTGCGGCTGGTGTCGGGGGTGGTGCTGGCCGCGCCCGTGACGGCGAAGCAGTGGCCGGCCTGGTCGTTGGCCAAGGTGAAGCTGGTGTTGACGGTGTCGGCGGCGATCGTGTACACGGTTGCCGTGGACGGCTTCTCGCAGCGGACGTACATCGTTGTGGCTTCGGGGTTGTAGATGTACAGTCGCACCGTTCCGGGCGTTTGACTATCAACGCCGTTGCCGGTGCTGTTGCCAACCGGAACCCAGTAGCTGGAGCTGAGCTGCGCGTCCGGGGAAAGGTTGAGGTCGCGGGAGCCATAGCCAGGGCTGCCGGCGATGTCGCCGGTCACCAGCACAACCTGGATCGGCTTGGCCGGGTCGTTGGAGCGCACCTGGCCGCCCTGCTTGACGTAGCTGCACGCGCCGCCGCTGGAGGTGGACTCGAAATAGGTCTGCCCCTCATTCAGCGTCACGTTCGCTTCCCACGTGCCGTCGCCTTCGGGGTCGGTCTGGATCACCGTGCCGTCGTAGGCGGCGGTGATGGTGAAGGCGGAGTACTCGAACATGTCGGCCGTGGCGGTGATGGTGTCGCAGCCGACGGGCGTGGTGTACTCCTGGCCCCACTCGGTGGTGGGGTACATGGCATTGGCCCAGGCGAACAGCGAGTTGCTGCCGCTGGCCCACAGGGAACGGGTGACGGCGATGGCGTTGCTGCCGCCGATCTTGTCCTTGCCGTCCCAGTCAATGGTGCTGTTCAGGTTGGGAACAACGATGGTGTCGTCATCCAGGATGATGACATTGCCCTTGTTCAGCACGTCGTTGGCATTGGTGCAGGTGATGATCGTGTTGCCAATTTGGGGCGCGCAGCCGTCGGCGGCCAGGCCGTTGCCCCAGATCTGCACGCCGTCGAGATTGCCGGCGCTGTAGATTTCGGACGGGGTGGGGTTGGCGATGTCATCGGCGAAGCCATCTTCCCAATGATCGTAATAGACCAGCGTGCCATTGGCGCTGATGGCGATGGAAACCTTCGTCACCATCGGCGAATTGGCGGCGCTGTTGATGACGTTCATCGCGTCCAGCATGTCGTCTTCCGGCTCGGTCAGATGGAAAACCATCACCGGCGCGGGGTTGGCCGCGCTGGCGCGGTTGAAGGTTACACCAAGAAACGCGGCCAGCAGAACCATCCCCAGGATGGTCAGGCTGCGCCGCTTAAGAGTCGTACTCACAGGATCCTCCGAATCATCTAGAACTGCGAAGTTGTTACGATG
>CAYYEE010000874.1:0-1514 GCA_964470775.1 uncultured Planctomycetota bacterium
GGGGCATCTACCACGCGCTAATCAGCATCGGTGCGCAGGGCGAGGCCACGCTGGCCTACCGAATGGAACTGCCCGAACGCGGGGTGTATGTTCTGCGCGGGCCGACGCTGAGCAGCGGGTTCCCCTTTGGCCTGGCCGGCGGCTACCGCCCCAACGCGGAAGAGCAGGAGCTGGCGGTCTATCCGGCGCGCGGGCGTTTGAGGAAGAACCTGAACGTGGCGCTGAGCCGGTCGCGTTCGCTGGTGGGTTCCGTGGCGCGGCGGGCGATGGGCGAGGAGGAGTTCCGCTCGCTGTGCGAGTACGTGCCCGGAGACAACCCGCGGCGCATCCACTGGCGCACCACGGCGCGCCAGGGGTCGCCCTACGTGCGCGAGATGGAGTGGGCGCAGGAGTCGTCGCTGCTGATTCTGGTGGACACGGCGGCGCCGCCGGGAGACGCAGGCGCCGCGGCGCGGCTGGAGCTGGCGCTGAGCTTCGCGGCCGAGGTGGCCAGACAGGTGGTGCGCGAGGGCGGCATTGTGCGGGTGGCGGCCTACGGGCCGGAACTGGTGGTGACGGAGCCGGTGGGCGACGCGCACGATACGCGCATCATCCTGGAGGCCATGGCGCGGCTGAACCCGGCGCCGCACAGGACGCTGGGGCAGCTGGCCGGGGAAAAGCGCGTGGGGTTTGACGCGGCGGGCCGGAGGCTGGTGGTGGCGCTGACGCCCGAGGCCGGGCGCCAGGCGCGCCAGCGCGCGGGGGCTGGGGCGGTGGAGGTCTACGTGGCCGGGTCGCGGCGATTCATGGACACCTTTGAGCTTGCGGCGCCGGCGGCCGCCGCGCCGGGCGTGTTCCGCGTGGAGGGAGGGGAAGCGCCATGAGCTACGGCCGGGCCTTTCATCTCCTCACCGCCGCGCTTGTGCTGCTGGGTGTGGCGGCCTTTGAGCTGGCGGCCAAGTCGTTCTTTTTCCTGCTGGTGTCGTTCGTGGTGTGCGTGCTGTACTACCGCAACGACCGCTCGGCCCGGCCGTGGCGGCTGCCCAACTGGACGGCCAACGCCATCAGCGTGACGTGTTTTTTGGTGACGGTATTCTTGGTCTACGGCTCGCCCGGGGGAGGGCGGCAGGACTCGCTGGAGTTCCGCGTGCCGGTGGTGGGGCGCTACTTGATGCTGGTGCAGTGGCTGCTGCTCTTCAAACCGCATGGCAACCGCGAGTACGCGTGGGTGTATTTCATCACGCTGACGCACCTGGCCGGCAGCGCGCTGCTGATGCCGGAGATTCAGTTCGCGTGGCTGTACCTGGGCTACGTGGCGCTGGCCATAGCGGCGTTGACGCTGTACGAGCAGAAGCACGCCATGGAGCAGGCCGGGCAGACGATTCAGAGCTGCGGGGAGAGGGTGACGCCGCGGTTCGCGGTTCGCTGCGGACTGGGGGCGCTGGCGCTCATGGCGCCGGTGGGTTTTGTGTTCGCGGCGCTGCCGCGCGGCGAGCCGGGCCAATTGAGCCAGATTTCGCGGCGGACGGTGCAGC
>CAYYEE010000875.1:0-1511 GCA_964470775.1 uncultured Planctomycetota bacterium
CAACCGCGAAGAGATCGCTTGTCCGACACGAAGGACAAATCAGACCTGTCCGACGCTGCTGACCGCCGCCGCACCGACGCCCTCATGGCACGTCGGAGACACCCACGTCAATATTGGCCGCTTGGTCCAGCTCGTGCCAGATGTCGTAGGCCGTATGCTTGAACAGCCCATCCACGCCACGCTGCCTGAAGCAGAACACGCCCGAGTTGCCCAGGCTGCCGCCGCTGGACCCGGCCCACGAGTAGTTGTGGGCCAGGAAGCCATAAATGGTGCTACTCACGGTCAGGTTGATGCTGGACCCGCCCCAGCCCTGGGTGTGCCAGATCAACTTTTCCTGGGGGTCGCCGAACAAGGACACGGCGCCATCGCCGTAAAGCGTGTTATACGCCGAACGGTGGGCCTTGAGACCCATGCCCGCCATCTTCTGGCTTTCTTCCACGGGCGCGGTGTAGTTCGTGCCCACGACATCGTCGGGGCTGCGCCCCAGGGCGTCGTGGTGCTGGCCCTTGTCCCAAGCGTCCGACACCACAGCCCGGCCGCCATAGGCGCGCAGCGTACGGAAAAAGGGCTGGCCGATGCGCGCATTGACCTGCGGCCGCACGCCCGCCAGCCGGCGCTCGGCCGTGCCGTCCGTGTCCATGTGCCAGCCGCGCTCCGTGCCCAGCGGCGCGCCGCGGTAAGCATAGTGCGACAGAACGTAATTGTAGCGCCGGGTGTAGGTTCCGGACGAGACGGCGGAAACGGACTCCCATTCGCCATGGACCAGGATCGTCCCGTCGTACCCGCCCGCGGTCCGCCACGCCTCGATGCTGGACGGGTAGGGACGCTTGGTATCCGAGGCATAGCTGTTGTCGCCCACATGGCCCGAGGGCATGCCCGATGCGCTGGGGCAATAGAGCGTGCGCGCGTCGGGCAAGTAGTTGGCGGTCAAGAGAACGCCCAAGCCTGTGGGCGCGTTGTTGGGATTGCCCGTCAGACGCAGGTTGGGATTCTGCAAGCTGCTGGCCACCAGCCGCCACAAACACGGGTCCCGGGTCTGCGGGACTCTGACGCTGTCGCCGGTCTTGCAGGTGTAAAACACCGCGGCCGCCGAAGCGGACCCCATGCCCCGCGCATAGTAGTGGTCAAGATTCGTACTGCCGTCGTAGCACTTGCCCGGGCCTGCGCCCGTGATCTTGTAGCAGTACTCGCGGACCTCGTTCTGCATACCCCATCCCTGCCAGCTCGGCAGATATCCGGCGAAATCGCCGGCGTAGGCGGTCAGGGCCAAGCCGATCTGGCGCAGATTGGTCATGCAGCTTGCCCTCCGCGCCTTCTCGCGCGCGGCGCTGAGCGCGGGCAGCAACATAGCGGCCAGGATGGCGATAATCGCGACCACGACGAGCAGCTCGATGAGCGTGAAAAAGGAGGGCCGCGGCCGAGTGCGTTGTCTGCTCATTTCCGCCTCCTTGCGCTAAAGGCCCGTTGAAAAAGACACTGCGTCGGCGGGGACATGGCGCCTCAGCCCGCCA
>CAYYEE010000876.1:0-1511 GCA_964470775.1 uncultured Planctomycetota bacterium
CCTTTCGCCCCAATCCCACCGCTTTGCCTAGCTCCTGCATCGCGTAGCGCGCCAGCGTCAGGTTGAACCCCGCCACGATCATCTTGCCGAACTGCCACGCGTAGTAAGGCCGCAGGTACACGCGCCGCGCCGCGCGCCTCACCACCGCTTCCAACGCCTCCCGCGTCCGCGCCCACGGCAGCCGCACCCACGGGTACGCGTCGCTGGCCACGCTCCACTCCCCCTCCAGCGTTCCCGCCGCCTCCGCGTCCTGATAGACCAGCGTCTGCGGATACGGCCGCAGCAGCGCGATCTGAGCCGTCGTCGGCTTCGTGCGGATGATGAAGTCCACCGTTCGCTGAACCGACTCCGGCGTCTCGCCCGGATAGCCCAGCACCCAGCTCGTGTGACACGCGAGGCCAGCGGCCTTGGTCAGCCGAATCGCCCGCTCGATGTCCGCCGCCGTCACGCGCTTGTTCATTCGCCCCAGCATCTCGTCGTCCGCGGATTCGCAGCCGTACGCGATGAGATACGCCCCCGCGCGTCGCGCCGCCTTCAGAAAGCCCTCATCCACCGCGTTCACACGGCTCTTCAGCCGAAAAGAAATCCCCAGCCGCTCGCGTTCGATGCGCCCTAACACCTCCATGGCCCGGTCCCGATGCACGGTAAACGTATCGTCCACGATCTCGATGTTCCGAATGCCCCGCTCGCGAATGGACACGATCTCCGCCATCACGTGGTCCGTGGAGCGAAACCGATACGTGCGGTTCTGGTTGTAGCAGAATCCGCAATGATAGGGACAGCCGCGGCTCGTCATGATCGTGTCCACGGGCCGCCGCCGCACAAGCAACGTGTAGTACCGCTTCGCCTCATAGACATCCATCACAAGGTCGCGCGCGGGGAACCCGGCCGCGTCCAGGTCGCGGGCAAACTCCGTCGGCGGGTTGTGAATGATCCTGTCTCCGTCGCGCCACGAAAGCCCGTTCACCTCCGCCAGGTCCTTCCCGTCGCGCAACGCCTCGCACAGCCTTGGCAGCGAAAGCTCGCTTTCACCCCGCAACACCAGCCCAACCTGCGGGTAGCTGCGGAACACGTCCTCCGGCAGCGCGCTGGCATGAGGACCGCCAAACACGAAGCGCGTGCCCGGCGCCGCCTCCGCCAGGCGCGACACCATGCGGAAGACCGGCGCCATGATCTCCGTGTAGAGAGGCGCCCCGATGAGGTCCGGGCCGAACTCCCGCGCCGCCTCCGCGATCTGCTCGTCCGACAGACACAGGGCGTTGGCTTCCAAAACACGCGGCTCAAACCCCGCCTGGCGCAGCGCGGTCGCCAGGTAGAGGAGGTTCAGAGGCGGATAGACCTTCTGCGCAATCTCCGCCGCGTAGGTGGCGCGCGGATTAATCAGGAGAACGCGAAACGCGCTCATCGCCTCTCCTCCGAAGCGCCCGCGCCCTCGCCGCCATTGAACGCCGGCGCCCGTCCAAGACGCAGCGCGTTCAGAAACTGCAAAAGGAACGGCAACCCGAAAAAGG
>CAYYEE010000877.1:0-1509 GCA_964470775.1 uncultured Planctomycetota bacterium
GCCTTCATCAACGGCAAGCCGTGCGTGGGCGTGCGCGTGGTGAAGAAGGCGGACGCGAACGCGGTGGAGGTGGTGAACCGCGTGAGGGCGGCCGTGGAGGCGATGCGGCCGCATCTGCCCGGCGGCGTCGAGATGGTGTGGGTGACGGACGACGGGGAGTTCATCCAGGCGTCGGTGGACAGCGCCACCACCAGCATCTGGCAGGGCGTGCTGCTGACGGCGGCGGTGCTGTTCTTCTTTCTTTACAGCTTTCGCACGACGTTTGTCGTGGCGATCACGATGCCCCTGACGGTGGTGGTGAGCTTCTTTTTCATTCAGGGGCTGGGGTACACGCTGAACACGTCCACGCTGCTGGCGCTGGGGCTTTCGGTGGGGGTGCTGGTGACGAACTCCATCGTGGTGATGGAGAGCGTGGCGGGACATCTGGCCCACACCGCGGACACGTGGAAGGCGGCGCGCGAAGGCGCGGCCGAGGTGGCGGTGGCGGTGCTGGCCAGCGCGGGGACGAACGTGGTGGTGCTCTTTCCCATCGCCACGATGGGGAGCATGGTGGGTTTGTTTTTCCGGCCGTTCGCGGTGACGACGCTGGTGGTGAACGTGGTTTCGCTGTTCGTCTCCTTCACGCTGACGCCGATTCTTTGCGCGCTGATCGTGAAGGCGCACGGCGGGGAAGGGTCGCTGCTGGGCCGGCTGGAGCGGGGCTGGAACGCGGCGTTGCGCGGCGTGTCGGGGCGCTACGCGGGTCTTTTGCGGTTCGTGGGGCGGCGGCGGTGGATGGTGGCGCTGGCGCTGGGCGGGGCGATGGTTCTTTTTGTCCACGCGCTGACGCTGGGCAAGAAGATCGGGTTCAATTTCGTGGACGAGGCGGACCGGGGCGAGGTGTTCGTGCAGCTGGAGTTTCCCACGCGCGTCAGCCTGGCCGAATCGGCGCGGCGGGCGCGCGAGGTCGAGGGCATGTTGCAAGATTTGCCGGCGCTGAAGAAGGTTTTTACCACGGTGGGCAAGGTGGAGGGCGTGGCGGGCAAGTCGTCCGAAGGCGTGCACCTTTGCCAGATGCTGCTGAAGTTCGCGGACAAGACGGAGCGCAAGGAAGGCATCAAGCAGATGCTGCAAGTGATCCGCGACCGGCTGAGCGGGTATCCGGACTGCATCGTGACCGCAAGCATTCCGTCGCTGGTGGGCGGGCAGGACCTGCCGGTGGACGTGGAGATGGTGGGCGAGGACCTGCCGGAGCTGGAGCGGATCGCGCTGGCCGCGCAGGCGCTGGCGCTGGACACGCCGGGGGTGGTGGGGCCGGACACGTCGGTGCGGCAGGGCAAGCCGGAGCTGCGGGTTACGCCGCGGCGGCCGATCCTGGCGGACATGGGCGCGGCGGCGCAGGGGCTGGGCCTGATGATGCGCGCCAATCTGGAAGGGATCAAGGCCGGGACGTACAAGAGCGGGGCGCGCACGTATGACATTCGCGTGAAGCTGGAGGAAGAGCCGGGCAAGGGGCAGGTGGAATCGTTC
>CAYYEE010000878.1:0-1507 GCA_964470775.1 uncultured Planctomycetota bacterium
TGAGGGCGCGGTAGATTTCGTGTGGCTTGGTGTTGAGCGTGGCGCCGACGAGCAGGCCGGAGAGCTGTGCGTTCATGAGGATGGAGCGGTTGCCGTTCCACCAGTCCAGGGCGAGGAGGCCGCTTTCGCCGGGGCGCTGGGCGGAGGCGCGTTCGGTGAGGATATCGTGGAGCGACACGCCTCTTGCCTTGGCTTCGATGGCGACGGACTGGGGGCAGCAGTTGTCGGTGAACCAGGCGAAGATGTCGCCGACCGCGGTCTGGCCGCTTTCGTAGCCGTAGAAGCCGGGAATGATGCCGTCTTTGACGAGGCCGGCGAAGCCTTCGAACAGGACGGGCTTTTTGGCGAGGAGCATGTGGCAGGAGCTTGTGCCCATGATGATGGTCATGACCCCGGGGGTGGTGACGCCGCAGCCGGGGACGCCGGCGTGGGCGTCTATGGTGGCGGCGGAGACGGGGGTGCCGGTGTCCAGGCCGAGTTCTTCGGCCATGGGGGCGGTGAGGAGGCCGGCCTGGACGCCGGGGGGGACGATGGAACCGCGGACTTTGGCGGTGAAGAGGTCCTTGAGGCCGGGGTCGACGGCTTCGAGGAACTCGGGGCTGGGGAAGCCGAGTTCGTGGACCCACGTGCCTTTGTAGCCCGCGGCCGTGGAGTTGCGGGTGAGGCGGCCGGTGAGTTTCCAAACGATCCAGTCGCCGGCTTCGATGAAGTAGTCGGCGGCCTTGTACACGTCGGGGGATTCGCGCAGGACCTGGAGGGCTTTGGGCAGGAGCCACTCGGAGGACATGCAGCCGCCATAGTAGGGGAGGAAGGCTTCTTTGCGTTGGGTGGCGATGTTCATGATGTGGCGGACTTCGGGGTCGGCGCCGTGGTGTTTCCAGAGTTTGCACCAGGCGTTGGGGATGTGACGCCACTGCGGCTGGAAGGAGAGGGGCGTGCCGTCGGCCGTGACGGGCAAGAGCGTGCAGGCGGTGAAGTCGACGCCGATGCCGACGACTTCCCAGGGTTTGGCCTTGGCCATGCTCATGGCTTCGGGGACGATTTGTTTGAGCACGGTGAGCCAGTCGGCGGGGTTCTGGAGGGCCCAGTCGCGGGGGAGGCGGGGACCTGCGGGGATGGGGAGGGATTCGGTGATGACGCCGTCGGGATAGGCGCGGACGGACTGGGCGGCTTCGGCGCCGGTTTCGACGTCCACAAGGAGCGCGCGGGCGGAGCCTGTGCCGAAGTCGAGGCCGAGGGCGTAGCGAGGCATAGGGTCCTCCACAACGTGCAGGGGAAGAGCGTGGTGTCGAGTCCACGGGACAACGGACGGCGACGACAAACAAGGTAGCGTTGTGGCGCGGGGTTGTCCAGTGGGGGCCGCGAAGGCAACGGCGGTTTGGCCACGGATGAACGGGGATGGACGCAGATCAACGGCGAACGGCAAAAGGGGACGAGGCGGCAACGTAGGGCGGGATCGCATCCCGCCAGACGCGACTGGGGGGGCTGGCGGCGGTGGGTGGTGGGA
>CAYYEE010000879.1:0-1501 GCA_964470775.1 uncultured Planctomycetota bacterium
TTCATGCAGCGTGCGTCGGACAGCGCATCGTCGGTCGGCCAGTCGGTCCACGGAGGGGGGGCGGACGCCCTGGATGTAGGAGCGCGAGACGGCGCTGAGAATGGCCAGGGCGAGACGGCTGTCGAGTGGGGCGCGGCGGCGCTGGGCGCGGTGGCTCTCGGCGAGCCGGTTGATGTTCTGCGTCACGTAGGAAAGGCCGGCGCCGAAGAGGACGATGATCCAGGACATGTAGAGCCAGAGGAGGAAGATGGGGAACGCGGCCAGGGGGCCGTAGATGGCGCTGTAGGAGACGGTGGTCTGGATGTAGAGGGCGAAGGCGGCTTTGGCGACTTCCCAGACCACGGCGGCGACAAGGGCGCCGGTGAGCGCGGGTCGCCAGCGGACGCGCGTGTAGGGCAGGAGGCTGTAGCCGATGAAGAGGGCGACGGTGGTGGTGACGATGGCGGAGCATCTGGCCAGGACGCGCTGGCCGAGGATGGGGACGGCAAAGCCGACGAACGAGGTGAGGCCGATGGAAAGACCGATGAGCAGGGGTCCGAGGATGAGGGTGGTGAAGAAGGCGGGGAACTTGACCCAGAAGCTGCGGCGGCGCTCGACGCGCCAGATGCGGTTGAAGGTGGTCTCGATGGTGTTGAAGAGCAAGACGGCGGAGAGGACCAGAAGGGCCACGGAGAGGACGTTGGTCTGGGCGCTGCTGGCTTGGTCGACGAGCTTGGAGAGTTGTTCGAGAACGCCGCGGGACCAGCGCGGGGATCGGGCGGCTGGCGGGGCGGCGGCGGTTCCGGGCCGGGGCGGCGCGGCTGATTCGGGCGGGGCGCCGGACTCTTCCGGCGGGGTGTCTGTGTGGAGTTCCTGGGCGGGTTCGGGCTCGGGCGCGCGGGCTGGAGGCGGCGCCGTGGCTTCCTCGTCGCTGAAGAAGTAGGCGGCGATGCGTTCGCTGACCGCGGTCTGGACGCCGCTGCTCTGGAGTCCGCCAAAGGCGCGGTAGAAGGTGAAGCCGACCGTGGCCACGGGGACGATGGCGAGCATGGTGGCGTAGACCAGGGCGCTGGCGCGCACGAGGTACTCGCCGGAGAGGATCTCGCGGATGACGTAGACGTAGAGGCGGAGCTGGTTGATGAGGATCCGCTTGCTTCGCGAGAGCTGCTGCTGCTCCCGGAGGAGCTGGCGCTCAATCCACTGGCGGACTTTCTCGGTGAGGCTCATGCCTTGCGCCTGGGGCGTGGCCGCGGACGCCTAGACGGCCATGCCGAGGATCGTGCCTTGATAGGCCATCTGGTCCTTGACGAAGCCTTGACAGTTGAAGACGGCGCGGCGGGGGCGGATTTCGACGACTTTGGTGACCATGACGAAGTCGTCGCCCGGGACGACCGTGCCGCGGAATTTGACGTTTTCCAATCCGCCAAAGCCGAGGAAGCCGTTGAAGCCGGTGGAGCGCATGAAGTAGTAGGAGCAGGTCTGGGCGGCGTATTCGCACATGAGCACGCCGGGGAAGATGGGG